>JAGOHT010000143.1 GCA_017996055.1 Alphaproteobacteria bacterium | reverse complement strand
CTTTGTGTGGGTCACATGCACAACGCGGCTTACGTTGGCGGCGCTCTCTCAATCCTTGCCGCCTGGGTCTTTCACATTCTCTATAAGTGGCGGATGAACAAGCGAGCAGGCGCGCCAGGCAATAGCGGCGTCACCGATGACAAGTAACGCTATCGCCGCCGTGCAAAAGTGCCTTCCTGCTCATAAAGGGTGCCGAAAAAAGGGTGGGTGATGCGGATGCTGATAGTGAAGCGGTCGCGGTCAAGATTAGCGTGGGTCAGCGCCACTTTGCCCGGGCTAAGCAACGCGGGTAGCCGCAAGCGCCAGCGCTGATTGCCCCAGAAATAGCCGCCATCGGTGAAAAACAGCGCGCCGTCGCGCTCCATCACCTTGATGGTCATGCCAAAGCCGCCGCCGACAAATTCCAGCAGCGTATGGTCAGGCGCGCAGCACATCTCCGATTCAAACAGATAACTGCGCCCGTTGGGGAAATCATAGCGCCGTTTTTTGCAGATCGTGTCCGACCCAGGCCTTTTGTAAACCTCGATGAGCGCCGGAATATCCGTGCCGCGCCAAGGGCAGAGTGCGCCAGTGGTGAAAAATCCGCTGACCCAGGCCAGCAGCGCGCCAAGACGGGTGCAATAAATCCGCGTCATCACCCCGTCATAGAAGATCGATTGGCCGGGCACCGGGTCAGCATCAAACCGCGCCTGAATATCCGGATGCACATCCTGCCAACAAGCACCAAGCTGGGATTTGAAGAGTGCGGCTTCAGACATATCGCTGTGTCACTTCGCTTTGCTGGGAACAAAGCGCCAAACCAGCCAAGCGGCAATACCAGCTATGGCCCCGAGGACACCTGATGAAACACTGCTGCTTAGCAGATCCAACCAGCAAGCAAATGTTACATGACCATCTTGAGCCACTTCAGCTATCTCATAGCCATGCACTGTGCCACCCTCTGAGCTAATACTGGAACGCCCACTCCGGAAATCAAAGATCAGACAAGTCACGGGCTAGAACCCAACCAGAAATCCACCGATCATATTTGTCCATCACAGAACGAGATTCTTACATTTCAATACATAAAAATAGGGTAACCCTAGCAATATGGCATGAGCGAGGGATACCAAGAAGGCGATGAGGAAAACAATAGCCACTCCGCTCATTGAACCGGTATGGCCTTGTCGGAGGTACTGCACAAGATGAACCGCAGCAAAAAAACCAAAAAGCACAACGCCGGTGTAAGCGCGCTAACAAATAGGGCGAGAATAACTTTTAAACGTTCGGACATTGCGCTACCCCACTCACACAGTAACGCGCATCAACAGCAATATTGGCTTATCACACCGGTGTTGGGGCTGCTTGTGTAGAAGGACGCCACCGGCGATGGCTCGGCCAATAAGCCGGTGTCAGGCTAGGAGCAGGACGCACCGGTAATATAATCACCGGCCGAACTACCGGCGCTTCCTCTTGCCGCATGACAATTTCGCGCTGTGGCACCGCAACGACTGGTAACGGCGCGGGCTTCAGCGCCTGCTGCAAGACCGTCGCGCGGCGCGCGTATGTCAACTCGCGCAAGGCCGGTCGCGGAATCCGCACCATCAGTTTCGTGTCGAGTGGCTTGGCGGTGCGTGTTCGCACCGACGCTTGGGCAATACGCCCATGATCCTGCTTCAGCGTGGCATAGTGCTGAATGGAACGGGCAGGGCGACGGCCAAGGGATACGCGCATAGCAGTGCTCCTAAAATCTGCCCATACTATGCCGCAGTTTGGCCGAGGCTGCAACCCGTGCCGATAACCTAGGGATGCCGCAGCATCGCCGTTTTGACCGCCGGACTTACCTGGCCTTCAAACTTTTGAAAGTTTTCGCCAAACAACTCGGCCACCTTGCGCGCCGCAGCCTGATAGGCAGCTTTGTCGCTCCAGTTATCCTGCGGGCGCAACAGCTTGGCGGGCACATCGGTGACCTGTGCCGGAATCTGCAAACCAAAAACCCCATCATCGACAAAAGTGGTCTTAGCGAGCGCACCGGAGAAAATGGCGCGAATGAGCGTGCGCGTGACATTGATGGGCATCCGTTGCCCCACGCCCGCGCCGCCGCCCGTCCAGCCAGTATTGACCAGCCAGCATTGCACATTGTGTTGCGCGATTTTCTCGCCGAGCAGTTTGGCATAGACGCCCGGCGCGCGCGGCATGAAGGGCGCACCGAAACAGGCGGAGAAGGTCGCCTGCGGTTCTGTCACGCCGCGTTCGGTGCCCGCAACGCGCGCGGTATAGCCGGAGAGGAAATGCATCATCGCCTGGTCTGCCGAAAGTTTACTCAGCGGCGGCAAAACGCCGAAAGCGTCACATGTCAGCATGATGATGTGGCGCGGCAAACCGGCGCTGCCGGTGGCGGAAGCATTGCCGATGAAATCGAGGGGATAGCAGGCGCGGGTATTCTCGGCGAATTGCGCGCTGTCGAAATCGACCGCGTGGGTGGTGGGGTCAAGGGCAACATTTTCCAAGACGGTGCCGAAGCGGCGCGCGGCGGCGTAAATTTCCGGCTCCTGCTTGGCGCTCAGGCGAATGGCCTTGGCGTAACACCCGCCTTCAAAATTGAACACCGCTTTGTCCGACCAGCCATGTTCGTCATCGCCGATGAGCGTGCGTGTACCGTCAGCGGAGAGCGTGGTTTTGCCAGTGCCGGAGAGGCCGAAGAACACCGCGACATCGCCGTCGGGTCCGACATTGGCCGAGGCGTGCATCGGCATCACCCCCTGCGCGGGCAGATGATAATTCATTACACTGAAGGCTGACTTCTTGATTTCACCGGCATAGGCGGTGCCGCCAATGAGCGCGAGGCGGCGGTTGAAATCAAGCAAAACAAAAGTCTCGCTGTTCGTGCCATCCTGCGCCGGGTCGGCCTTGCAATCGGGGAAGTCGATGATGGTGAAGCCGGGCACAAAGGCCGCCAGTTCAGCAGCGGCGGGGCGGATGAACATATTGCGCGCGAATAAACTATGCCAAGCAAACTGGGTAATGACGCGGACCGGCATCCGCGTTGCCGGATCGGCACCGACCATCAAATCCTGGACAAAAAGTTCGCGCCCCACGGCCCAGCTTTGCATCTTACTCAGCAAGCCGTCGAAAACAGCAGATGTCGTTGGCTTGTTGACCTTGCCCCAATCCACGCTGGTCTCGGTCGCGGCATCGCGCACCACGAATTTATCATTGGGCGAACGGCCCGTATGCTGGCCGGTATAAGCCAAGAGCGCGCCATCGGCGGTCAGCTGCGCCTCGCCGCGCTTCAGCGCCAACTCATAGAGAGCCGCGGGCGCAAGATTATGATGCAGCGCCGCAGGCGTCGGGAATTTCAGGTCAGCAAGAAAAGTGGTTAAGGATGGGTTTGTCATGAGGGCCAGGATATCCAATAAAAGTTGCCAAATCTTTCGCGTGGCGAAGCTTGCGCGGTTCTCTATCATGCGGCGACGGCAAATACAGCATAAACCTATGGTTTCTTTTTGGTTTTGCCGTGTTTTGAACCGTATTTGCGCCTATTTTTGCCATGATTCGGCGGTTGATTACTCCTGCTGCGCTTTTATGTGGGGCGCGCGCGGCAAGCCGCTATAATCGCCCCAAGCCTATCCGTTGCCGCCCGTTTTTTTGCCGTTGGAGAACCGACCGTGTCGCAGACGATTGCCTTGGTTGATGATGACCGTAATATTTTAACCTCCGTCAGTATGGCGCTGGAGGCCGAGGGCTATCAGGTGCATACCTATCATGATGGCGAGGAAGCCCTACGCGGTCTGACGGCGCGCCCGGCCAATCTCGCAGTGCTCGATATCAAGATGCCACGCCTGAACGGCATGGAGCTGCTGCAACGGCTACGGCAAAGCAATGTCACGGCACAGATGCCCATTATCCTGTTAACCTCGAAGGACGAGGAGGTGGACGAGATTATGGGGCTGCGCATGGGCGCGGATGATTACATCACCAAGCCCTTCTCGCAGCGTTTGCTGCTGGAGCGGATTCGCGCGCTGCTGCGGCGCGAGCAGCTGCGCACCCAGCCAGGGAGTGCCGACCCCGCCGCCGTCATGGTGCGTGGTGATTTGCTGCTCGATAGTGGGCGGCATATTTGCTCCTGGAAGGGCAAGGAAGTCGATTTGACCGTGACAGAATTTTTGCTGGTCAAGGCGCTGGCGACGCGTCCCGGACAGGTCAAGAACCGTGACCAGCTGATGGATGGCGCCTATGGCGAGTCGATTTACGTCGACGACCGCACCATCGACAGCCACATTAAACGCCTACGTAAAAAATTCCGTCAGATTGACAACGAGTTTGCGCAAATCGAGACGCTCTATGGCGTCGGCTATCGCTATCGCGAATAGACCCCGTGCCGCTTTTCCCGCAGCGTCAGCGCTTCTCGCCGCTTACCGGCCGTATCTTGGCAGTGAATGTGTTGGCGCTGCTAATGTTGGGCGGCAGCCTGCTCTACCTGGGGCGCTATCAGGAGCGGTTAGTGCAGGCCGAGCTCGATGCGCTGCGTTTTGAGGCGCATATTTCCGCGAGTGCGCTCGGCGAAGGCGCGGTCGTCGATAGCGAAGAAGAGCATAATATGCTCGCGCCAGAACTGACGCGTGCGATGGTGCGGCGGCTGGTGGAAACTTCCGATAGCCGCATTCGTGTCTTCGATGAAGGCGGCAGTCTGCTCGCCGATAGCCGCATGTTAGCAAGCCGTGATGCTGCCATTCAGATTGAAACCATCGCCCCACCAGCGGCAAACTCGGTGCTGCAAGGCTGGATGGGTTTCAAGAACTGGGTTGGCCGCGCGCTGCGTGAGCAGGACTATCCCGCCTATGACGAGCAAGCTGAGCAGGAGGTGGAGCATTACCCGATAGCGCGTCAGGCTTTGCAAGGGGCGTCCAGCCAGCAGCTCTGGCGCTTGCCCAATGGTACGCTTCTGCTGGGCGTTGCGGTGCCGCTGCAATCTTTTAAACAGGTGTTGGGGGCGGTGTTGGTAACGCGCAGCAGTGCGCGGATTGAGACGGCGCTTGCCGATGTGCGGGTCGATGTGCTGCGTGTCTTCGCCATTGTCCTCGCGTTAACGACGTTGCTCTCGCTCTACCTCGCGCGCACCATCGTGCAGCCCTTGCAAAAGTTGGCGCGCGCCGTGCGGGCGGTGAAGCAGGATCAGCAGCAGGCGACCGGTCTGGGTGGTGCGGCAGCCTTGCTCGCGAACCGGCAGATCCCCGACATGACGCGGCGCGGTGACGAAGTCGGCGAGCTGTCTCATGCCTTGCGTGAAATGACGGCGGCGCTGGCCGCCCGCCTCAGCGCCATCGAGAATTTTGCCGCTGATGTAGCGCATGAAATCAAGAACCCGCTTACCTCGCTGCGGAGTGCGGTTGAAACCGCTGAGCGCATCAAAGATCCGGAGCGGCAGGCCAAGCTGATGGCGGTTATCCGCGACGATGTTGACCGCATGGATCGGCTGATTACCGATATCGCCAGCGCCTCGCGGCTTGATGCCGAGCTGAGCCGCACGGAAACCACGCCCATCGTGCTCGTGCAGTTGTGTCAGTTGTTAGTAAGTGTTTATGCCGCGCAGCCGGAGCAAGCGCCGCTGGTGCTGACTACACCAGTACCGGAGACACTAGTCGTGCGCGGGGTCGAAGGTAGGTTGATGCAGGTGTTACGTAATCTTATTGATAACGCGCGGTCTTTCACGCCATCGAGCGGGG
>JAGOHT010000142.1 GCA_017996055.1 Alphaproteobacteria bacterium | reverse complement strand
ATGCAGCATGGCGCGATCCGGTGTCTCGGTAACACCATAAAAGGCGAGGACTTTAGCAATGACGGCGCGGTTGAACGCCGTGACAAAATAGCCATAATTCTTGGGGCCCTGGTTGATCGGGATGATGCCGATCAGGGAATCATCGGGCTGTAGCGCTTCTTTCTGCACATTCCACGGCTTGATTTCTGTAACGACTTGAAACGTATCGTTCAGGGCAGCACGCACGGCATCCTGCAGAATATCTGCGACCTGGAGGTCGAGCGCGATACGCTTATTCTGCATGGTCGTTTCGCCATTGTGCGACTTCGTGCAGTTTCTTGATTAGGTCATCGGGCTGGAAGGGTTTGGTGATAAACGCCGTCGCGCCTGCTTCCAGCGCTTTGATAATATTTTTGTCTTCCGATTCTGCCGTCAGCATGACGATCGCAGTCTTGTTGTAGCGGTGATCGCCGCGCAGAGCGCGCAGCAGATCATAGCCGTTCATCTTCGGCATGCTCCAGTCGAGCAACAGGATATCATAGGGCTGACCCGCGGCATGGGCGGCATTGATTTTATCGAGCGCGTCCACGCCGTCGGTCGAGAAGGCGGGCTTAGCGACACCTGCGCTCTCCAGAGCAGTGCTCACCATCTGGCGGAGCAGAAAGTGATCGTCAACGACGAGCAATCGGCAGCTCTTCAAGGTCATGGTATCCAGCCCGTATGAACAAAGGTGGGTGAATACTGAAAAATGCGGGCAAACCACTTAAGGATGACTTAACTGATCCAGGGGTTAAGTAACTTTTTGGTACCCATCAACACCGAGATGTGAAGGCAATTTTAACGATAAAGCACGCTTGGGTTGTCCCTTCGATTGAGCCGGATTCAGATTTTCTCGGAAAACAAGGGCTTCGCGGTATTTTCGATATGTTGGGCCAGTTTAAAATCGAGCATCGTTAGTCCACCAGCATCGTGTGTTGTCAGGCTTAGGCTGACACGATTATAGCTGTTCGACCAATCGGGATGGTGGTTGAGCCCCTCAGCGTGTAGCGCCACTTGAGTCATGAAGCCAAAGGCTTGCACAAAATTCTTGAAGGCAAAGTCTTTGATGAGTTTTTGGCCATCAAGCCTCCAGGGGGCATGACTAGCAGCGTTGAGTGCCGTCAGGTTGTTCGCCAACTCTGCGGCGTTCAGCAAAGTGCGTTGCGTCATGGCATCCTCCAAAATTCACCACCACCATTACGCCTGGAAGGATAGATGGCTTTAGTTTCTTGACGCAGCCACCAATCGCGGCTGTTCTATGCCTAAGGGGGAGGAACAGTTCCGCCGCCGTCTTGAGGGGAGGACATTATGGCCGAGAAAAAAGCACCAGTAAACCCGTGGAAGCCAGGCCGCTGGCAAACCGGTGACGTACATACGGATATCACACAGATTGTTGCTGATGCGCCGCTCTACAGCAGCCGTCCAGCGCCAAAAGGCAAGCCTGGTGCCAAGCCTGCTCCAGACCCAAGCTAAACTCTGTTCTTATCATGTGCAAACGGGCGCTGTGGCGCCCGTTTGTATTTGCGATTAGCCGACTGTATCGGCGATTGGGTTCGGCGGACGAGTCAATCGGTGCCCAAGCGCCTGCGCGGGAGCTTCGACCCAGCGTTGCATGAGTGCGGCGGTAGCCAAAGCAGTTGCGATGGCAATGGCGAGTGT
Organism: Alphaproteobacteria bacterium; assembly: GCA_017996055.1. GTDB lineage: Bacteria > Pseudomonadota > Alphaproteobacteria > UBA9219 > RFNS01 > JAGOHT01. The sequence goes on along the minus strand of JAGOHT010000142.1, from coordinate 4,077 downwards.
TGGACCAAAAGTGAGAAGCCCAAGCAGGAAATGGAAGGTCACGAAATAGACCGGCAAATGTAGCAAATATAGGCTGAAGGAAATTCTGCCCAGCCAGGCAAGCCAATAGGTGGTGAGGAGCTGTTGCAGCCGGGGCTGGGTCAGCACGAGGATCAGAATAATTCCGGCCGCGATCCCTTCTGGCAGAGTTTCTTCAGGGAAATGCGGTAGGCAAAAGATAAACAGACAGAAGAACCCAAGGATATACTTATATTTGGTGCTGTAACGCGACAGCACCTGGCAAAGCGCTTTACGATGTTTCGCGAGCAAAATGCCGAAAAGAAAAAAAGTCAGACTGCGTGCCGTGACGAGCAGCGTCAGCCAGAAATTTTCGGTATCGAGCAGGGCATCGTCGATGGCGGGGCGCATAGCGCGCAGAGTCAAGGTGCTGATGACATAGAGGGTCAGCGCGCCAAACAAGCCCCGACGGCTATCGCGACAGAGCCATAGCAGCAGGGGAAAGACCAGCGCCGCGCGTATTTCGACGACAATGGTCCAGATGCTCGAATCCAGATTCATCGTACTCACGGTGCCCATCAGCGCGAGATGACCGAGAATCGCGCCAGCCGTAAAATTCTCGGCCCACTGGTCATTGAACCAATCGCTGGTCAGCGGCACTGGCGCGTGACCGGCAAAGGCGCGAAGGCTTAAAGCCAGCAAGAGTGTGACCATGAAAGGCAGATAGATACGGCAAAAACGACGGAGCAAAAATGCCGAATAAGCCAATCTTTTGCCTTCCAGGAAAGGCAAGGCCAGGACAAAACCACTTAGCACAAAAAAGAATGTCACCCCGGCGCTTCCATTTATCAGCAACCTCAAGGGCGTGTGGCTAATCCAGAAAAGGGCGGCGCGGTCTTCTGGCGGCCAGATGGCGTAAGCGTGAGTGAATACGACAAGTAGAGCGGCTAATCCACGTAATGCGTCAAGTGCTGGGATGCGGGAATACGGCATGAACACCAAATAAGAATGGCATCTAACGTGCCGTGGAATAGTAAAGATTAGGTTGTTACGCCGCTGCAGTAAACTGTTCGCGTGTCTTGGCGAAGGCGATTTTCGGATTTTCGTCCATCGTTTTGTTGAGATGCCAGTTATTGCGGGCCAGGAAGACCAAAGCGCCGTCATGGTCCTCCGCAAGGCTACCGCGCTGCGTTTCCGCAAATTGTTTCATCAAAACGGGATCAGCGCTGCTCACCCAGCGGGCGGCTTCGATGCCCGCCGTCTCAAATCGGGCAGCAAGCCCATACTCCGCCTCTAGCCGCGCTGCCAGCACTTCAAACTGTAGCGGCCCGACTACGCCAACCACCCAATCAGAGCCGATGAGCGGCTTGAAGACCTGCGAAGCACCTTCTTCAGCGAAATGCTCCAGAGCGCGGCGCAGATGTTTGACCTTCATTGGATCGCCGATATTGACCCGCTGGATGAGTTCCGGCGCGAAGCTCGGCACACCCAGAAAGCGCAGATTTTCTCCCTCTGTCAGAGTATCGCCGATGCGCAGCGTGCCATGATTCGGAATACCCATGATGTCGCCAGCATAAGCGTCTTCCGCCAGTTCGCGTTCGCGCGCCAGGAAGAGCACGGCATTGTTGACCGCCAGTTGCTTACCGCTGCGTGTATGTAAGAGCTTCATACCACGCCTGAAATGGCCGGAACAGAGCCGGACAAAGGCAATCCGGTCACGGTGGTTGGGATCCATATTCGCCTGCACCTTGAAGACGAAGCCAGTGACCTTGTTTTCAGTGGGTACGACGCTGCGCTTGTCCGCCGGTTGCGCACGTGGTGCGGGGGCGTGCTCGGCAAGGCCCAGCAGTAATTCCCGCACACCAAAATTATTAATAGCAGAGCCGAAATAAATCGGCGTCAGATGCCCCTCAAGATAGCTCTGCTGGTTAAAGGGTTTGCACAGGCCACGCGCCATATTGACCTCGTCGCGCAAGCGCTGTGCTACGTCCGCGCCGAGCAGCGTGTCGAGCTGCGGATCGTCAAGCCCGTGGCACGCGATGCCGTCGTCAATTTTCTCGCCGGACTTCTTGTCGATGAGAATGAGCCGGTCGCGCAGTAAATCATAACAGCCCTTGAAATCCCGCCCCATGCCGATCGGCCAGCTCCCAGGCGTCACATCAAGCGCCAGCGTTTCCTCAATTTCGCTGATAAGGTCGAACGGGTCGCGCGCCTCGCGGTCCATCTTGTTGACGAAGGTGATAATGGGCATGTCGCGCAGGCGGCAGACTTCAAACAGCTTGCGCGTTTGACTTTCAATACCCTTGGCCGCGTCGATGACCATCACGGCGCTATCGACGGCCGTGAGGGTACGGTAAGTGTCTTCGGAAAAATCTTCGTGGCCTGGGGTATCGACGAGATTGAAGTTACGATCAGCATAATCGAAGCTCATCACCGAGGCGGATACGGAGATGCCGCGTTCGCGCTCCACCTTCATCCAGTCCGAACGGGCGCGGCGCTGCTCGCCGCGCGCCTTGACCGCGCCCGCCATTTGAATCGCGCCGCCGAAGAGCAGCAGCTTTTCTGTCAGCGTGGTTTTTCCGGCGTCCGGGTGCGCGATGATGGCAAAAGTGCGTCGCTTCGCGATAGTGTCGAGATTATCCGCCATGCTTATGCCGTTTCGTTTGCGAGGTCTGAGGGCAGCGGCCTGTCCGCGCCGGTTGTACCTTCTGGGTCGTGATAGTGGTAAAGCTGGCCCTGATAATTCTTGAGCACCAACGTGTCGCCTTGGCGACCAACGATGTGATCGGGTACCAACTGCACTTTGCCGCCGCCGCCGGGGCTATCAATAATATAGGCGGGCACGGCATAGCCGCTGGTATGGCCACGCAGCGCGTCAATCAGTGCCAAACCCTTACTAATCGGCGTCCGGAAATGGGCGGAGCCACGAATGGGGTCAAGCTGCAACAGATAATAGGGGCGCACACGATGTTTAAGCTGCAAATGCATGAGGTCGCGCATCACTACCGCGTCATCATTGATGCCCTTGAGCAGCACCATCTGCCCGCCGAGAGGAATCCCTGCATCTGCCAGCCGCCGCAGCGCCACTGCGCTCTCCGGCGTGAATTCGTTCGGGTGAATAATGTGTAGGCTTATCCAAAGCGGATGGAATTTTTTCAGCATTTGCACCAACGCTGGCGTCACGCGCTGCGGCAGCACCATGGGAATCTTGGTGCCGAGGCGAATAAACTCAACATGCGGAATGGTGCGCAATTCTTGCAGCAGCCAGCCAAGCTTGTCATCATTCAGCAACAGCGGGTCGCCGCCGGAGATGAGCACATCGCGGATTTCAGGGTGACTGCGGATATAGGCGAGCGCCTCCGCCCAATCACGGGTGTTGATGCTGTAGTCAGTGTCGGCCACTAACCGCGAGCGGGTACAATAGCGGCAATAGCTAGCGCAGACATTGGTGACAAGAAACAGCACACGGTCAGGATAGCGGTGCACGAGGCCAGGAGCAGCCATTTTCGCATCCTCACCCAAGGGGTCATCATACTCCCCGGCGCTGAATAGCCCTTCGGCAGTCACGGGAATATGGGTGCGGCGTAGCGGGTCTTGCGGGTTGTCCCGCGCCATCAGCGCGGCATAATAGGGCGTGATGGCGAGCGGCAGATTGCCCTTATGCGCCTGGAGTGCAAGACGCTCATCGGGCGAGAGGCCGAAAATCTGTTCAAGCTCCGGCAGGGTTTTAATCCTGTTTTGCAGCTGCCAGCGCCAATCGCCCCAATCCACACGGGTGGCAGTGGGGAAAAACTGGCGACGAAAAGAGGTGGAGGATGAAAGCGGCACGCGCGACGGCTCAATATGGTTAACCAATCGGTCTCATCGCCGATGCAATAGGCCGCTATGTAGCAACTTCTCTGTGTTGGGGCAATGCTTAGGCTATCTGGCTTCGCTAAAGGTTTATGGGGCCGACTTAGCTCGCTGCCAGCAGCTGGTTGCGCCCGGCTTGTTTCGCGCCATAGGCGGCCTGGTCGGCGCGCTGGAACAGCGTGGCGGGGGCGTCCTGCATCTGCATGGTGGCAAGGCCAATGCTTAGTG
>JAGOHT010000014.1 GCA_017996055.1 Alphaproteobacteria bacterium | reverse complement strand
CCACGTTGACGGCCTTGCTTCAGCCCAGCCCCCTGCCGCGTCTGGTGCTGACCACGGTGGCCGGTCTGGCGCAGCGTTTGCCATTGCCGGAGGTCTTTGCCGCGAGCAGTCTGCTGCTGACGCCAGGGGCGACTCATCCGATGCCTCAATTGCTCGCCTATCTGACCGGGCAGGGCTACCACCGCACCGCCACGGTGCGCGAGGCGGGCGAGTTCGCGGTGCGTGGTGGGATTGTCGATTTGTTCCCCTCGGGCGCAGCGCAGCCGGTGCGGGTGGATTTCTTTGGTGACACGGTGGAGCAGCTGCGCGCCTTTGATCCGCTGACGCAGATCACCACCGGCACGGTGCCGCAACTGGCGCTGCAACCGATGGCGGAGATTATCTTTGACGATGCGGCGCGCGAGCGTTTCCGCACGCAATATCGCGCGCTGTTCGGCGTAGTGCAAGGCGCGGACCCGCTCTATGAGGCGGTGTCCGAAGGCCGCATCTTCCCCGGCATGGAACATTGGCTGCCGCTGTTTTATGAGAAGCTCGGCACTTTGTTCGATTATGTGCCTCAAGCCTGGTGCAGCGCCGACTGGCAGGCCGAAGAGGCGCTGACCGCGCGCCAGACCCAGATTGATGATTTCTATCAGGCCCGGCAATCGCTCTATGCTGCCGAGAAGAAGCAGAAAAGTGCGACACACACCATCAGCTACAAGCCGGTGCCGCCCGAACAGCTTTACCTATCGCCCGCCGCCTTGCGGCTGTTGCAGCGTGAGCGTGTGACCGCGCAACTTTCCCCTTTTGCAGCGCCGATTGGTGCGGCGGATATCGTCGAGTGCGGCGCGCGGCGCGGGCAAGATTTTGCCGCCGCGCGCGCGTTGGCGGAAAGCGGGAGCCTGTACCGCGCCGTGCGCGATACGCTGCAGCAATATAGTAATCGCCGCGCTGCGCTGGCCTGTTACAGCAATGGCGCGCGTGAACGTATCCTCGGCATGGCGCGTGAACACGGCGTGAGCTTCACGCCGGTCGATGATTTTATGGCGCTTCGCAAGTTGCCTGCTGGCGTCATGGGCGCGATTATCCTCGGCCTAGAACATGGCTTTGTCAGTGACGATTTGATCGTCGTGACGGAGCAGGATGTGCTCGGCGAGCGGCTCATCCGCAAGCCGCGCAAGCATCGCGCGTCTGACCCGTTCCGGTTGGAGCTGGGTGCCCTCAATCTCGGCGATCTTGTCGTGCATAGCGAGCATGGTGTCGGACGCTACGAGGGGCTTGAGACGCTGCGCGTAGCGGATACGCCTGCGCATGATTGCCTGAAACTGATTTATGACGGCGGTGACAAGCTCTATGTCCCGGTCGAAAACCTTGATGTGCTGACGCGTTATAGCGCCGATGGTAGCGGCGCGACGCTTGACAAGCTCGGTGGCCTTGGTTGGCAGACGCGCAAAGCCAAGGTGAAGAAGCGGCTCAAGGATATGACCGAGGCGCTGCTGAAAATCGCCGCCGAACGTGCGACGCGGGAAGGGGAGCGTATCGAAGCCTTGAGCGGCACTTATGACGAGTTCTGCGCCCGCTTTCCCTATCCGGAGACGGAAGATCAGGCGCAGGCGATTACGGACGTCGCGGTCGATTTGGCCAGTGGCAAACCGATGGACCGGTTGGTCTGCGGCGATGTCGGCTTTGGCAAGACGGAGGTCGCCTTGCGCGCCGCCTTCCTCGCCGTGCAGGCAGGGCTGCAGGTCGCAGTGGTGGTGCCGACCACGCTGCTAGCGCGCCAGCATACGCAGAATTTCAACCGGCGCTTCGCCGGTTTCCCGTTCCGCATCGCCCAGCTCTCGCGCTTCGTCAGCGCGAAAGACGCGGCGGAGACGCATACTGCCATGCGTGAAGGGCTCGTTGATATTGTTATCGGTACCCACGCCCTGCTCGCTAAGGATATCGCTTTCAAGCAGCTTGGGCTGGTCATCATCGATGAAGAGCAGCATTTCGGCGTCAAGCAGAAGGAACGGCTCAAGCAGTTCCGTAGCGAAGTGCATGTGCTGACGCTCACTGCCACGCCGATTCCGCGTACGCTACAGCTGGCATTGGCTGGTGTGCGCGAACTTAGCCTTATCACCACGCCGCCGCTCGACCGGTTAGCTGTGCGCACTTTTGTCTTGCCCTATGATCCACTGGTGGTACGCGAAGCCATCATGCGCGAACATTTCCGCGGCGGTCAGGTCTATTACGTGTGCCCGCGCATCGAGGATTTGGCCGATGTCGAAGCCGGTTTGCGTGACCTGGTACCGGAAGTGAAGCTGGTCACCGCGCATGGTCGTCTCGCGGCTGGCACGCTGGATGACATCATGACCGCCTTTGATGCGGGGCAATATGATGTGCTGCTCGCCACCAATATTGTCGAATCTGGCCTGGATATTCCCAACGCCAATACCTTGATTATCCATCGTGCCGATATGTTCGGCCTCAGCCAGCTTTATCAGCTGCGCGGTCGTGTCGGGCGTGGCAAGCAGCGCGGCTATGCCTATTTCACCACGCCAGCACGGCAGGTCTTGTCCGAGGCCGCGCAAAAGCGCCTCGAGGTCATCCAGACGCTCGACCAGCTTGGCGCGGGCTTCCAACTCGCCAGCCACGACATGGATATTCGTGGCTCAGGCAATCTCCTGGGCGAAGAGCAGTCCGGCCATATTCGCGAAGTCGGTATTGAGCTCTATCAGCAGATGTTGGAAGATGCCGTGGCCACGGCAAGGGCGGGGGGCACGCAAGCCGCGCCAACCGACTGGACGCCGCAAATCAATCTCGGCGTGCCGGTCTTGATTCCGGAAACCTACGTCGCCGATTTGCATGTCCGGCTTGGTCTCTATCGCCGTATCGCCGAGCTGGTTGACCAGGAGGAAATTGACGCCTTCGCGGCCGAACTCACCGACCGCTTCGGCAGAGTGCCGGAGGAGGTGGAAAATTTGCTCCATACCATTGCGGTCAAACAAATCTGCAAGCAGGCGCAGATTGCCCGTGTCGATGTTGGCCCCAAGGGGGCCGTACTGGCTTTCCACAACAACAGCTTTGCGCGACCGGAGAAACTTATCGCCTGGCTCAATCAGCAGAGCGGCACGGCGAAAATGCGGCCTGACCAGCGGTTAGTGCTGGTGCGTGCCTGGGATGAGCCGGAGGCGCGCCTACGTGGTTTGCGCCAGTCTTTGCACCAATTGGCCGAACTAGCGGCTTGAACCGGCGGGAAGGCGCGGGTAACTTGAGACACTTCCTTTGATTCGCTGATCCGTATCGTGATTAGGCGTGAGATGTCGCAAGACTATGTCCTGGAAAAAGCCCAACGCGCCCTTGTCGCCACGCAAGGGGATGATGAGGCCGCGCAAAAACTGCTGATTGCCTGGGCGGTGCGCGATCAAACGCTCTTGTTGGGGTTGGCAAAAGCGCACCTGAAAGTGCTGGCCAAGATTGCGCTCGACCAGGCCGCGAAAACCATCGTCAATCCGGCGCAACGCAAAGAGCCCATTCCGCCCGGCGTCCTGACGCGTCTAATGAATCAGGTTGGGTTGCGGCGCGCAGCGGCGGAAGCCGCGGTGGAAGAGCTGCCGATTCTTGATCCCGTACGGCAGGCCCAAACTTGGCAGTCAATTGCCGATTCTTTTAAGAAAAAAACGTAAGTCCCGTCGCGAAAGCCGCCGCAAGAGTGGCATTCAAAAACCCAATAAAACGCCAACCAAGTGGTTGCACGCCTGCGTATGTTAAACGCATAGGTTGTAACCTTGCGGTAAGGTTTTTGTTTTAGCTTGTGTGGAGTTTCTGATGAAATCGTCTGTTTCTGATGCAAAGGCTCCGCGTTTGGCACAATTGACCCGCAGTTTTGTAGGTATCGGCAAGGTTGGTGATCCACCTGTCCTGGTGGCGCGCTTTGTCGTGCCGGGGATGGAGCGCCGTTACTACATGACGCTAGCAGAACTCTGTGCTTGGATTGAGCACCAGATGAATTCCGGGTTTTATTACACGGCACGTGCTGCGATGGCCGAGGATAAGGCCGGATTGATGGCGCTAATTGAAGTGCAGCGCCAGGCGTTGAGCGGGAAATTCTCGGAAGCCAATGCAGTGCCGATTGATACTCAGGAAGACTGTTTTGACACATTTGTCGCCGCTATTCCTGCGGCAGCCCAAACGATGTCGGCAAATTGACTGCGCGCTATCGCGCGGGAAGGGTTTTAAAAAAACAGCTCGGCGCACCAGTATGGCAAGCTGGGCCGGTTTGGTTGACCTGCAGCAAGAGCGCATCCCCATCACAGTCCAGGGCTATCGACTGTAAATCCTGAAGATGGCCTGAAGTTACACCTTTGCGCCAGAGCGCCTGCCGCGAACGCGACCAATAGGTAACATCTCCCGTCTGTAACGTAAGCGTCAGCGCCTCGGCACTCATCCAGGCCAGCATGAGGACTTGGCCGGTTTTCGCATCTTGCGCGATGGCGGGGACCAGCCCCTGGCTGTCGAACTGCACCTGCGCCAAGAACTTTTGAATCGAAACGGCGTCATAGGTGGTCATGCGCTAATCTGTGCCACGTCGTTCATCCGCTTCGGGAGGTTGCCGACAAGCCCAGGCACAATGTCGCGCATCGCGGCGATAAGCCGAGCGACCCAAGGCTCGCTAATCGGCAAATCACCTTCATAGAGCGCCACCGCAAAACGCTCATGCGTGGTAAAGCGGTTGACGTCTTGCCGCGCTTCGGCGAGCAAATTGGCTTTTCGGAAGAATGCGAGCGGTGTCAGGCGATAGGTCTCGGCCAGTCGGGCGGCGAGCAGGCCCACCGAGTCCGGGCTTAGCTGTAGCAGATGTTCGGGGTCGTCGGCGGAGAGGGTAAGCCGCGCCAACGCTTCCTGGTTCGCGGCATCGATGACGACGGCGGTATCGAAAGCCGCCGCGACAGCATAGACCCGCCCCTGGCAGTTGATGGATTTATCACCGTGCTGGAACCCACCGATGGTGAGCAGGTCAGCCATGCTGCGCGCCACGCGGGTCGTGCCGCTCGATTGCGCGAGAAAGAGTGCCGCTTCAGCATCAAGCCGCGTTTGCGTATGATAGATACTATAGAAGACTGCGAGCGCCTCCGGCACGTCGCCATTTAGTACTTCAAATTGCCCCGCCAAGCTGGCGTCGCAGTCGCGATGGTTGCGGCAGAAATGCTGAATGGTCGCGGCAGTGAGCGGCAGGTTGGCTTGGGCGAGGGCAAATTCATACTGGCCGTAGCCACAAATGGCCTGAATCGCTTCCCAATCACCGCTGACTTCAATCGCCAAACGGGCATCGACCGCCTGACGTACGACGGATTGCGGTGGCGCCTCGACCAAATCAAGCTGCCGCCGTGTTAGGCGATTGACGACTTTGAGCAGCCAATCACGGCGCGGTTCGCTCGCAGTCTCGTTCGCCATCATGATGTTCGCGGCTAGTGCCAAGTTCAGTGTCCGTGGCTGAGCGTGATTCGTTATCCACAGAACCTTAAGGGGTGCGATTCGCTTCGTTAAATTCTATTAGTGATTTTATTAAGATTTGTTCATAAACTGTGATTCTGAACACACACATTGTTGCGTGAACGGATTGAGGTTGATTGGCGCTGTGATGTGGCATTTCTCGTGCAAAGATTCAGAATATGCCGCTAAGATTTTATGGTTAAAAGCATTTTAAGCTTCCATTAATCTGAAACGCGTAATGACTCTCGTTCTTTGTCGTTGTGCAGAACCACTTGTTAGACCAAATGAACGGGCGAAGCAAAGTGGTTTGAAAAGGCAAAACACAGTTGGGCTAGGGCACATGGAAATACCCGGCATCATACGCGTTGTGGAACCAGAGGGCAGTCTTGCCCCGCTGGTCGTTGATGTGCCCCATGCCGGACGAACCTACCCCACCGATTTCCGTTATAGCTGTCCGTATCCGTTGCTGCGCCAGGCAGAGGATGCCTATGTCGATGAACTAGTCTCAGGCGCACCTTCGCTCGGCATCCCTTTAGTGGCCGCGCTTTTTCCGCGCTCCCTCATCGACGTCAATCGGGCGATTGACGATCTTGATCCCGCTCTGGTCGACGGGGTCTGGCCGGAACCGTTGCAGCCCTCCGACCGCACTTTGCAGGGCCTGGGACTCATTCGCCGTCTCTGCCGAGGCGGTGTGCCGATGTATGAAGCGCCGCTGAAGCTCGCCGAGATTGACCAGCGTATTCGGCAGTTCTATGCCCCGTACCATCACCATCTCGCGCGGCGTTTGAGTAAAACGCAGCAGCATCATGGCGAGGTCTGGCTCATCAACTGCCATTCCATGCCATCACGGGGCATTGAAGATCGTGGCGGGAATACAAAGCGTGCGGATTTCGTACTCGGCGACCGCGATGGCAGCAGTTGCCCTGCCTTCTTTGTGCAACAGGCGGCTAGTATCCTGCGCGAGCTAGGCTACAGCGTCGCCATCAATGATCCTTACAAGGGTATGGAAATCCTGCGCCGTCATGGTCAGCCGCAGCGTCAAAGCTATGCCCTGCAGCTAGAGATCAATCGGGGGCTGTATTTGAACGAAGAGAAGGTCGAGCGCAGCCCTGGGATAACTCAGCTAACGCAAGATTTAACCCGGTTCCTTGCGCGCATGATTACCGTGTTGTCGCATCAGGCCATCGACCGTGCCGCCGAGTAGCTTAACCCAGGCGCAAATGCCCGCCGCGATTAAGCTGCAGTGTCATTTCACCCTTATTCACGCCGTGGACAACTTGCCTTAAAGCAGTTTCCGGGTCGATATCCGGTGTCGTCCGCAGCAGGCTTTTTGCCGTGTCGCAAATCAGCTTACCCGCGGCAATCCAATTGAGGGTCGGCGCAGTCAGCCCATGGGGTTGACTCAGTCTATGGCGTGCCTGGGCATGTTGGGCACGAAAACCATCAGGATCCGCCTGGCCGGATCCCCGCGCCTGAAGGCGGTCAAAGCCGTAAAGGATAGCCACGAATTCCTGCATGGGCTTGCTACCATTGAGCACCGCACCGCGCATCGCGGCTTTGAAATCGTAAGGCATGGCTTAAATCGCTTCTCTCGTTACCAAACAGGCGTTAAGCTAGGCTCTCGCGTTTTTTTACTTTCGACAAGACTGGAACTGAAGGGTTGAAGTATGCGGTACAGGACACTGTTTTTGTTGGCATTAACGCTCTTCAGCGTTCCCGTTCTCGCCGCGACCGAGGTCATTGCGGGCCGTGCCGTCACTACGGTCGGCGTTATCGCGCCGCTCACCGGCCAATATGCCGTTTTTGGCGAACAGATTAAGCGCGGGGCTGAACAGGCTGCCAAGGATATGACCGGCTTCAAGCTAAGGCTGGCGGATGACGCCTGTGACCCCAAGCAGGCGGTGACAGTAGCGAACCAGATGGTGGCCGAGGGGGTGCAGTTTGTTATCGGTCATTACTGTTCCGGTTCGGCGATTCCCGCCTCCAAGGTCTTTATCGAAAATGGCGTCTTGCTGATTTCGCCGGGTGCCACCAACCCAAAGCTGACTGACGAGGCCGACACCTTTGTCTTCCGCGTCTGCGGGCGCGATGACCGGCAAGGTGAGGTTATCGGCAATTTTATGCTAAAGCACCACGCCCAAGCGCGCATTGCGCTCATCAATGACAAATCGGCCTATGGTCGCGGGCTTGCCGATGAGGTCAAGCGGGTTATCAATGCGGGTGGCATCAAAGAAACCCTGTTTGAATCTTACAATGCTGGCGAGCGCGATTATCGTGCCCTGGTCTCGAAGCTTAAGGAAAGCAAAGCCGAAGTTCTGTTCATAGGCGGCTATCACACCGAGGCCGGGCTGATCGCGCGGCAGCTGGCCGAGCAGGGGGCGCAGCTGCAGATTTTCGGCGGCGATGCCTTGGTAACCGATGAGTTCTGGTCAATCGCGGGCAAGGCGGGCGAGGGTGTGCTGATGAGCTTTGGTCCGGATCCGCGCAACAATCCCGCCGCACAACAGGCGGTGGCGCAGTTCCGGCAGCAGGGCTATGAGCCAGAGGGCTATACGCTCTACACCTATGCCGCGTTCCAGGCGCTGGAGCACGCTTTAGCGCAGCCCTATGATAAATTCTCACCCGGCATTGTGGCGCGCGCGCTGCGCGCTCAGCCCGCCGAAACTGTCTTGGGCAAACTTGGCTTTGATGCCAAAGGCGATGTGCAAGGCAATGGCTATGTGCTCTATCGTTGGCATGACGGCAAGTATGCCGAAATCAAGGAGTAGCCCCATGCGTACCAAACTTTCTGCCTTCGCGCTGCTCGCCCTGCTGGCTGCGCCAGCCCATGCGGAAGTGACCTTCGCCGCTATCGGACCCATGACCGGGCAGGATGCCTCGATGGGAGAGCAGCTGCGGCGCGGCGTTGATGCCGCCATGACGGCGCTCAATGCCAAGGGCGGTCTGCTCGGCCAGCAGATTAAGGTGCTCTATAAGGATGATGCCTGCGACCCCAAGCAAGGCGTGGCGCTCGCAAATCAGCTGGCGGGCGAACATGTGGTCGGTGTCATTGGCCCAATGTGTTCCGGCACGGCGATTCCGGCGGCAAAGATTTTGGCGGAAGAGGGCATCGTCATGGTCTCGCCCTCCGCCACCAATCCGACGCTGACGGAAAGCGGCGATAGCAATGTCTTCCGCGTGTGTGGGCGCGATGATCAGCAGGGTGCTGCTGTAGGTGCATATATCGCCAAGCATTTCGCGGGCAAGAATATCGCCATCATTCACGACAAGACCGCCTTCGGGCGTGGCCAGGCTGACGAGGTCAAGAAGAGCCTGAACACCGCCAATATTAATGAAATGATTTATGATTCCATCAATCGTGGCGAACGTGATTATTCGGCGCTGATATCCAAGCTCAAGCAGGCGAAGGTGGATGTGCTCTTTTACGGAGGATATCATGCCGAAGCCGGACTCATCGTGCGGCAAATTCATGACCAGAAACTGACTATCCCGATGGTCAGCGGCGATGGGCTGACCACCAGCGAATTCTGGTCGATTACCGGTGAAGCCGGCACTGGCACGCTGATGGCCTTCAACCCCGACCCACGCAGGAATGCCGAGGCGAAGGATGCCGTGGCGCAAATTCGTGCCGCTGGTTTTGAGCCAGAGGGCTTTACCCTGCAGAGTTACGCAGCGTTTGAGGTGCTGACCCAGGCGATTGCCAAAGCTGGTAAGACGGATGGGGCAGCGATCGCCAGCGCCATCCGCGCCGCGCCGCTGACAACGGTTCTCGGGACATTAAAGTTTGACGCCAAGGGCGACCTTGTAAATCCTGGCTATGCCATGTATCGCTGGGCGAATGGCACTTACACGGAAATTGAATCAAAATAAGCATAGCGCTTTCAGCACTAAACATTTTCAGGAATCATATGAATATCATTCGTTCTGTCTATGACTGGACTCTTCAGCAAGCCGATAAGCGGTACGCGCAATGGACGTTGTTCGCCGTCGCCTTTGCCGAAAGCTCGTTCTTTCCGCTGCCTCCCGATATTATGCTGCTGCCAATGTGCATCGCGCAGCGCGCCAAGGCTTTGCGCTTTGCCGCGCTCTGCACGATAGGTTCGGTGCTGGGCGGTTTGCTCGGCTATGCCATCGGTGCACTGCTGTTCGAAACTCTCGGCAAATGGGTCATCGACACCTATCATCTGCAAGCTGCATTCGACAAATTCCACCAGGGCTTTGCCGAGTGGGGTGTTTGGATTATCCTGGCCAAGGGGCTGACGCCCATTCCTTATAAGTTGGTGACGATTGCCTCCGGCGTCGCGCATTTTCCTCTGTTGCCCTTTGTGCTTGCCTCTATTCTTACGCGGGGTTTGCGGTTCTTTATCGTTGCGCTACTCGTCAAAAAATATGGTGCGCCCATCCAAACTTTTGTGGAGAAGTACCTAAACTGGGTGGCGCTGGGGCTGCTGCTGGTGATTGCCCTCGGCTTCTGGCTTGTGCTGCATTGAGCATATCGTGGTCGTATCCAACAGCGGCTATGACCACGTGAATCTGCTCGGCATTCAAAGGTAGACTTATGGCGTTCACGGATATCCGTTTTGACCTCGTCAGCCGGATACCTTCGGAGCTGCAGCCCTATGCCTTGCTATCGCGCTGGGATAGGCCGATTGGCACATGGCTGCTGCTGCTGCCAGGCTGGTGGGCAATTAGCCTCGCGCATGGTGTGCCCTCGCTCTGGCTGCTGTTTATGTTCGCTGTTGGAGCTGTCATCATGCGTGGCGCGGGCTGTACGCTGAATGATATTCTCGACCGCGACCTTGACGCGCAGGTGGAGCGGACGCGCAGCCGCCCTCTGCCCAGCGGCGCGGTGACGTTGTTCCAAGCTATTATCTGGCTCGGTCTGCAGCTTGGCATCGGCCTCGTCATCTTGCTACAGCTTTCGCCGGTGGCGATAGGCTTTGGCATCGCCTCGCTACTGCTGATCGGCACTTACCCGCTGATGAAGCGTATCACCTGGTGGCCGCAATTTTTTCTGGGGTTGACCTTCAATTGGGGTATTCCGCTCGGCGCGGCGGCAGCCGGCACGCTGAGCGCGGCAACATTCTGCCTCTATGCCGCCGCTGTTGCCTGGACGCTGGTGTATGACACCATCTATGCCCATCAAGACAAAGCTGATGATGCGCGCATCGGCGTAAAATCAACTGCGCTGCTGTTTGGTGCGCAATCGCGCCGCACCTTGACCGGCTTTGCCGTTATACTGGGCGCGGGTTTGCTGCTCACGGGCTGGCTAAGCGCGCTTGGTTGGGGCTTTTATCTTGGCCTGGGCATGGCGGCACTGCAGATGGTCTGGCAACTCGCAACCTGGCAGCCGGACGTGCCGGAGGACTGCCTGCGTAAATTCCGTAGCAATCGTGATTTTGGGTTTCTGGTCTTGGGTGCAATTCTGATGGGTAATCTCACATAACAAATGCGCCGGTCAGAGTGACCGGCGCATTGTTCAATGAGCGCAATTACTCCGCAGCGTTATGCGCCGCGGTTTCGTCTGGATCGCGATAATCCTTGAGCCGCGTGGTGCGCAGAGCGCGAACGCCATGATTGTCCATCAGGCGCACCCAGGATTTGAATTCCTCTTCCGAGATATTATAGCGGGCGCAGGCTTCTTCCGCCGTTAGCAATCCACCACGGACGCCGGAGACGACCTGAGCCTTGCGGCGCATCACCCAACGCTTGGTATCGGGCGGCGGCAACTTGTCCAGCGCTTGGGCGCGGTCCGAAATACGGACGATGCGGACTTCTCCGCCGTTTGCCGGAAATACGGCATTCGCTTGCGACATGGTTTATGCTCCTAAAAAAATCGGCGCTTTGTAATATCCAGTCCAGACTAGCGCGACCCACTTAAAAAAAACCTAATCGTGACAGAGTGCGAGGTACGAAGGACGCAGCGCTGAAAAACATAATATATCCTATGGTTTGTCATGGTTAATGCGATACCGATAATCATGAAGAAACACTAATTTGGTGCCAGTCGATGCCGCTGATTCGCGCTTGCCGAGCGCGCGACGCTATGGGTGCTGAGGCTCGATGTAGATTCATTGGGAAGTTGTGGAGGAGGGAAGCGCTTCAATTCCTCGGCGAATGCTTTATCGGCGGCCCGCATCTCCGTCGGAAAGGCAGCGCGTAAATCGGCCATGCGCTCTTTGAATTGTGTGCCTGCCAGAGGGTTGAGGTAATTTGTGGCGGTATATTCCAGCCGCGCGATATGGAGTGCTGTCTCCGGTGGCGCACTAATTGGGAGATGGTCATACCCAGGCATAAGTAATGCGCCGGAGACAAAATTTCTGGCGACAAATAATTCCTGGTCAACAGTGTTACTGCGGCTAAGCTTTTCCTTCGTGCTCATAGTTTTGTCGAAGAGGTGAGGATAGTCCTTGAGGTGGGCACGTAACGCATAATCATATGCCTTGGCATCACGTTCAGATGGCGTAAGATTTTTGAACGTCTCACCAAGTTTTGGATTTTGCCGCAAATCTTCGGCGATCATTTGCAAAACGCCGGTACTGTAATGCCACGTATCCGGGAAATTACTGATCAACAGATTGCTGCGTCGCCATTCAGCCTTAATCATAAGTTTATTGGCCATGTCAGGCTCATCGCGCTGAATGCGTGAAATGGCTGCAAAAGCATCAGCCGTCGATTCCAGGCGGCGGGACATCGCTGTCAATGTTTCGCCGGTTAACTTCGGTGCGCCGCGCAGACAGTGGTCAATCTCATGCTGAATGATATCGAGCCTTTCTGGATCAGCATAATCCAGCATTTTGCTAAAACGCTCAGTCTGCGTCGTATACACGCTGGCAATCTGACGAATTTCCTTCGTGGTGTATTCAGCAACTGATTGCTTAGCAAGCAAGCCAACCGCCATGCAAACGTAGTTTGGATGGATTTGTGCACCAGATGGTCCTGACCAATAGGCGCGGGCGGCAACTCCGGTCTGCATACCCGGGGATATCTCGCCCCGGGCGGTAATATCGGCATCTGTTTTAGCGAGTTCGTAGAGCGGCTTGGTGATCCGAAAGGTTGCGATGGGATGATGGTGATGTTCGGCCCAGGGCGCGGTTAAAGCATGAAGTCTGAACGAAGCAGCGTCGGCAAAGTCTCGTATGGTTGAATAAGGCGTTGGATCAATCGCCATGACGTGTCCAATAATTTTAGGATCACGGCGCAGTTCTGCATTGAGTTGCGCATAAAAATCATGCCGAACCCTTTCCGCAGCGGTTGTCGGCTGTGGCGTTGGGTCATGTCTGGAAACGGGGGTTATAGCGCATCCTGCTGCAAGGACACTCGCGGCGAGTGGCGCAACTACGGCACGCCATGGGCTAACATTTTCGCTATCACCATTAGGTATTGGGGTAGTCGGTTGCGGCATAGCAGTGCTCAAATACCCATACGGCTGCTGCGCTGCGTGGTCTGTGCGACACGTTGCGTCTTTACCCCAGATTTGCTGGTGGCGCCTGCACCGGCGCCATCAAGCTGCAGTGGCGGAAATTCATTGAGCTCCTGCGCAAACTGCCGGTCGGCTTCACGCATTTGTTCCGGGAATCTTTGGCGCAAATCACCCATCGCTTGCTTAAGCCGGCTGTGCGGCGGTTGCACGAGATAATTCTCTGCAGCATAAGCCAGTTGGACAATACCGAGCGCAGATTGCGTCGTCAACTTCTCCGGCATTTCCCTAAAGCCCTTGACGAGCATGTGGCCGGAGACAAAGCGCGCCCGCCCTTCAAAGTCCGCATCGACTTGCTGGGTCATCGCATAACGTGTCTTCGCGGATAGGCTGTTGTCATCAAGGTGAGGATACTCAAGCGCGCTGCCACGCACGGCGTATTGAACAGCTTTTTCACCGAGAGCAGATGGGGACAGTCCGGCTAGCTCTTTTTGCATTCCCGGACACTTTTTCATATCGCGCTGCAGCAGCCTAAGCGCTTGCGTCGTGTCATGATCAACGGGGCTTTCGTCGCCACCAAAGCTACTGACTTGCCGGGCTCGCCGCACTTGAACCATTGTCTCCAAAGCAGTCCCTGCATCGGGGCGGTCAGACTGGAGATGCAAAAGTGAACGAAAAACATCCGACTTTGCTTCGTCCCGACGTATTTGTTGGAGGTTCGTGAAATCTCTTTGTTCCGGCAGCACACCAAGGCAATGCGGCAGTTCATGCTCAATGCCCAAAATACGTGATGGATCTGCTTTTTCGACGGCTTCCTGGAAGGCCGGCTTGAATCGAGTTGAAGGTGTTGCTCCAGAGGCTTGACCAAGTTGCCCTTCCGCTGCCAAGACCGTTGAATAGGGCATCTGTGCCCTCTCGCCGATAGCGACGCAAATAAAGTTTGGGTCATTAGGCTTCAAGTTTTTGTTCCAATAGGCATGCAGCGCGATTTTTTGCAGAGCGGAGTCTGGCGAACGCTTGCCATTTTCTCTTACGTATGAGCCTGAGTTGGCGGGGGCAAGCGATGCGTCCTCTGTGTCAGCGACATTTGCGATAGGGGGCAGCACATCGTTTAAGACGCCTTCGCTAGGCTTTTGTGGCCAGGTCGCGATCATGCCTTCCAGATTTACTTTGGCATCCCGCGCCAAGTCTTTCGCGGATGAATAGTCGCTCGGATCAATCAACAGTACCCGACCACCAGCCTGTGGGTCGCGCGCAATGGCTTCACGTAAGTGTTGATAGCTGCGGCCACGGCTTGCTGCCAAACTGGCAGGCACAGGATCAGGGGCTATCTGTATTTTTTGTACGTCATTCGAAATCGGATTGGGTGGTGCGGTCACGCAACCGGCAAGATTGGTCGCGGCAACAACCGCCAGCGGCGCGGCTAGACGCCAGAGACCGTTCGGGCGCTCGTTGGTCTGGGGTGTAGAAGGTTCCATTTTCATCGGTCTATTTTAACGGAGACTGGTAAAAATTCGCAGGTATGAATTACTTTCAGCCATGAAAAAACCGCCGCAATCAGAGTTTGCGGCGGTTTCCCTAAAACCCAGGATTGGTTAATCCTTGGCTTCGTCCTTCTTCTGCGCCTTCTTGATGGCGGCACCAAGAATATCGCCCAAGGAAGCACCGCTGTCCTGCGAGCCATATTCGTCCATGGCTTGCTTTTCTTCGTCAACTTCGCGCGCCTTGATCGACAGTGTGACCTTGCGGCTCGCCTTGTCGATGTTGGTGATCTTGGCGTCAACCTTTTCACCGACAGCGAAGCGATCCGGACGCTGATCCGAACGGTCACGCGCCAGGTCATTGCGCTTGATGAAGCCGCTGAACCCGCCCGACTGTTCGCCGAGGCTGACTTCGATGCCGCCTTCCTGCACCGAACTGACCGTACAGGTCACCACATCGCCCTTCTTGAAGTTGACGGCAACGCTTTCAAACGGATCATCACCCAACTGCTTGACGCCCAGGCTGATGCGTTCCTTCTCCGGGTCAATGTCGAGAATTTTGACCTTGACCATCTGACCCTTGGCGAAGTCCTTGATGGCTTCTTCGCCTGGCTTGTTCCAGGACAAGTCGGACATATGCACCATACCATCGATGTCGCCGGTGAGGCCGACAAACAGACCGAACTCGGTGATGTTCCGCACTTCGCCTTCCAGCACGGTCCCGGACTCATGCGAAGAAGCGAACTTCTCCCACGGATTGTCCATGCACTGTTTGTGACCGAGCGAGATGCGGCGCTTGTTGCTGTCCACATCGAGCACCATGACTTCGATTTCCTGGCTCGATGACACGATTTTGCCCGGATGAACGTTCTTCTTCGTCCAGGACATTTCGGAAACGTGCACCAAACCCTCGATGCCGGACTCCAGCTCGACGAAAGCGCCGTAGTCGGTGATGTTGGTAACGCGGCCCTTCATGCGGGTACCGACCGGGAACTTGGCGGCGATGCCTTCCCAGGGATCGCTCTCCAGCTGCTTCATGCCGAGGCTGATACGCTGCGTTTCGGCGTTGAAGCGGATGACCTGCACGGTCACCTGCTGGCCGATTTGCAGCGCTTCCGACGGATGGTTGATGCGCTTCCACGAAATATCCGTGACGTGCAGCAGACCATCGACGCCGCCCAAATCAACGAACGCACCGTAATCGGTGATGTTCTTGACGACACCTTGCAGAATCTGGCCTTCTTTGAGGTTGGCGACCAGCTCGCTTCGGGCTTCGGCGCGGCTCTCTTCCAGCACGGCGCGACGCGAGACAACGATATTGCCGCGGGCGCGATCCATCTTGAGGATTTGGAAGGGCTGCGGTGTGCCCATAAGCGGGGTGATGTCGCGCACGGGGCGGATATCAACCTGGCTACCAGGCAAGAAGGCGATGGCGCCGTTGAGGTCAACGGTGAAGCCGCCCTTGACGCGCCCGAAGATGATGCCGGTGACGCGCTGTTGGCTGGCGAACGCCTTGTCGAGTACAATCCAGCTCTCTTCACGCTTGGCCTTTTCGCGGCTCAGCATCGCTTCGCCGTTGCGGTCTTCCATGCGCTCTAAATAAACTTCGACGGTGTCGCCGACCTTGAGTTCCGGCATCTGGCCGTTGATCGCAAATTCCTTGAGGGGGATGCGGCCTTCCGACTTGAGGCCGACATCAACTGTGACTGTGTCGTCGCTGATGGCCAGCACGCGGCCCTTCAGCACGCTGCCTTCCAGGCCGCCACTGCCGCCCAGTGTTGATTCCAGCATCGCGGCAAAGCTCTCGCCGCCATTCTTGCTGTTAAATTCCTGATTGATTTCTAGATCGCGGGTGACCCGCTTGGTGGCAGAACGCGCCATGTGTTTGACTCCGATTACGCTTAAGCACTGGGCGAAATCGGCAAACCGCTTTCGCTAGGGTTAAACAACGGCATAAAGCACCGACCGGGCGGAAAGCGTAAGAACGCTCGGTCAAGCGGGGTTTATCCCGTCATCCGGCACCATGCCGGATTGGTCTCAGTTTTTTTGCTGCTTGCTGCCGATGAAGTCCAGCGCTTCGGCTAGAGCTTCCTCGATCGTCAAACGGCTGGTGTCGAGCAAACGGGCATCCATTGCTGGCAGGGTCGGCGCAACACCGCGTTGTTGATCGCGCTGGTCGCGTGCCTGCATCTCCACTAAAACCGTGGCATCCGTAACATTTTCGCCCCGTGCGCGCAACTCTTTCGCGCGGCGGGCAGCACGAATCTCGGGCAAAGCAGTCACAAACAGCTTGGCTTCGGCCTGCGGAGCAATGACGGTGCCAATATCGCGTCCATCGAGCACAGCACCCTTTTTGCCATTCGGGGGGGTGGCACAAAATACCCTTTGAAAATTAAGGAGAATTTCTCGCACAGCAGGAATTGCAGCGACCTTGGAGGCAGCTTCGCCTGCCGCATGGCTGCGCAGGGCAGGGGCGTCGCCAAGATTAAGTACGCTTGGCGGGTCAAGTTCCCGGGCGGCTGCAATGGCGTTTGCTGGATTAGCCGGGTCACCACCTGCCTGCAAAACAGCGACGCCTACGGCACGGTACAGCAGGCCGGTATCAAGATGGGCATAATCAAAATGCTGCGCCAAAAGTTTGGCGAGCGTACCTTTGCCGGATGCGGCCAAGCCGTCTATCGCGATAATCATGACCGTTGTGTAGATTGACCAGCGCGGCTAGGCAAATGGTTTCGCTTAGCCGCCGGGCACGAGCTTGCGGTCTCTGGACTGAGCCGCTTTGGCGGCCGGCTTTTTTAGTAGATGCACTTCGTAGTCTGCCGCAGTGGCTGCTGGCACAGGCGGTTCCGGGGCAGTCTCGGCACGCAAATTTAGGAGAGGCATGTAGGCATTGCCAACTTTACGCTCACCATGACGGACTTGCACAGCGAGCCACACAGGTTTTTGTGCAGCGTAATTACCCTGAGGTTGGACAACGGCACCAAGAATCTTGTGGCCTTGATCAAAGCAAATATCAGTTTTGGATTTTGGATTGGCGAATTCATAAAGGCAGGCCTGCTTGCTCGCGACTACGTAAGGATGATCTTGGTCAGAGAAGGAAATATTGCCCGCCTCACCAAGCGCAGCTACGCCCGGCTTGGTAATTTGTCTCACTGATTGTTTGACCAGAGGGGCATTCTCAAACATGCGGAGCAGATTGTTATTGTCAGTCGCAAGTACAGCCCCAAATAGGCCAACGCCTGCAATGACTGCAACACGGCGGCGAAGGATTTGTCCTTTTGTAAGGGGCGCTTTTGGCTTGGCTGGAAGGGCGTCATTATCTGAAGCAATTCCTGCCCCATACGCCCTAGGAGAAGCTGGTTTTGCGGCATCAGAACTTGAGCCATCACCCTGCGTGCCAACGCCAGGAAGACCCAGCGGATTGTAACCTGTAACGCGCCCGACTAAGTAC
Organism: Alphaproteobacteria bacterium; assembly: GCA_017996055.1. GTDB lineage: Bacteria > Pseudomonadota > Alphaproteobacteria > UBA9219 > RFNS01 > JAGOHT01. The sequence goes on along the minus strand of JAGOHT010000014.1, from coordinate 3,961 downwards.
GCGGTAGAAAGATAACCACCACCGCTCTGCCCGTTTTCATCCGACATTGTCTTTCCTCTATTAATACATTCTTTTGCAGTCTACAGAGCAAAGCGCGATAGAAGCAAACGTATTAATAGTTTCAGTGTGCAAGAAACTGTTTTAAATCAAGTAGCTCCACGCCACCGCGCTGCCCAAGCAGAGATTTTACCAAGTTTTTCTAGCTTATCGGGCAGGTTGCCGAGGCTGCCTGCGGCTTTACCAAGCTTTAGAACCTCGGCGATGCGTCGGTCGAGGAAAGCCCAACTCGCCTGGGCGTTCTGGCTATCGTCACTCAACCAAAAGAGCGTTGTGGTCTTGACTACATAAGACAGCAGGACGCGCTTGCTGTAAAAATTATAGTCCGTGCTGGTATCGCCCGCGGCTTTCCAAATGATATCGCAGAGTGTTGCGAGGTTCCTTACGGCCAAAGGGGCATGGTGCGGCAGGGCATACCAAAGGGTCAGGCGCCGCTGCGCTTCACGATAGGGGGCCAGTGCTTCCAGTCGTGCTCTTAGGGCATAAGCGACCTTATCGCGAACCCGCATTCTATCGTAGAGTTTTTCGGCGGCGATGCGCGCCATCATAGCCTGATTAGCCCAGACGCTGAAAGCGCACACGACGGCGCGGACATCCGGAAATATTTCTTGCGCGGCGGCACGAGACAATCCTGCGGAGCGCCCCCCGCCCTCCAAAGCTTTTTCTGTCCACCCCTCGAACGGCACTTGCGCGAGGATAGCCAGCAACAATCTGGTTTCAATCTGACCGGATTCATGACGGGTTTTTGCTTTGCGCATTAGCTTCCTCGGCTTCCTGCTGAATTTTGCGGCGGAGAACGGATTCGTGAGTGAGGGACGTGAAATCCGCCATGCGGTCAAGATACATCACGCCGTCGAGATGGTCTATTTCATGTTGTACGACGCGTGCATGAAAACCAACGGCTTCGCGTTCAATCTTGTGGCCCGTGAGATCAAGGCCCGCATAGCCGATATGCCGGTAGCGCGGCACCATACCCCGCAAGCCTGGCAAGGAAAGGCACCCTTCCAGACCGCTGACCATCTCGATCGTGAGGGGGACGAAGCTGGGATTGATGAGTATCTGCAGCGGGACATCCTCAGAATCCTCGGCACGGCTTTCCGGTACATAGAAGACGATAAGGCGCTGGCTGATACCCACCTGCGGGGCGGCAAGCCCCACGCCACGCTCAACCATCATAGTCTCTGCCATATCCTGCGCCAGGCGCTGTATGGCCTCTGCCGTTGCATCCACGACGGATTGCGCGATAGTGCGCAAGACGGGGGCTCCAAGCAGGGTGAGGGGGCGAAGGCTCATAACGCTATAACAAACAAGGTGTTAACCTGGCGATTGGGCGGCAAGTATCTAGAAGTCCTACCCTACAATATCTTTTGCCTTCTTGCCACGGCGTGATATAAGCGCGCCAGACTGATGCGTGACATCAGAAGCTTTTAGCCTACCGGAAAGGGGTGAATTGCTTGCAAGTTAGTGTTCGTGACAACAATGTTGACCAGGCGCTGCGTGCTTTAAAGAAGAAAATGCAGCGTGAGGGCATCTTCCGCGAAATGAAGCTCCGTCGTACGTATGAGAAACCGTGCGAAAGGCGGCTGCGTGAAAAATCGGAAGCTCTGCGTCGTCAACGTAAGGTTGAGCGTAAGCGCAAAGAGCGCGAAGGATTTTAAGCCATCTTTCCGGTTTTGCTTGAAACGGGCGGCCGCAAGGTCGCCCGTTTTGTTTTGCGCGCTTTAAGAGTGCCCCGTGTGTTGGAGAGTAATCAGGGTCACATCGTCATTGCTGTGGCTGCTGTTGTTCTCCAATGTTTCAGCGTCAGCCTGCCCGTTTTCCAACGCGTTCTGAATCAAGTCGAGCGGATTATCGCCGGCGCGCGCGGGCCAACCATCCGTATGCAAGACCAGCATGTCGCCAGGATTCATTGCAATATGCTTGAGCTCCAGCGTGGCGAGACCCGACCCTAGAGGCAACCCCCCGCTAACCAAGGCGGCGACTTGCTTACCACGGCAGAAGATTGGGTAGGGGTTGCCAGATGCGGTATACCACAGAGCTTTTTCCATGCGGTCAACAACGACGGCAGTCACCGAGGCAAACAGCCTACCGCATGGTGACTCTACCATCACACGATCAAGCGCCCGAAGTAACTGCTGTGGGTCAGTATGATGACGGGTGAGTTCACGCAAAGCTGTATCGATACGGAGCGCATTTATGGCACCGGCAAGGCCGGGCGCATTAGGGTCGAGTAGAATGAGCAAGAGCCGTCCTGGGCTCACCTCATGTAGATACCAGAGGTCACCGCCAATTTCTTCGTGCTGATGTCGGACCACGGAAAGGCGGAAGCCGTTGCGCTCTGCCAGTTCGGCAGCTGCATGTGGATCTGGGAGCTGCGCGGTGAGGAGGCTGTTGGCAGTGATCAGGTGATTTGTCAGACGTTGATGAAAGCTACCGAGGCGACGCAGTGTTATCGCTTGCCGCAAATGCGTACGCATCCGCGCCATGAATTCTGGCAGGTTGAGCGGTTTGCTTACCACGTCATTGGCGCCAGCCTGAAAGATGGCCATCCGCTTTGTCTCGTCCATGAGACCAGTTTGAATCAAGACTGCAGTGTCGGCGAATTCCTTCGTGGCGCGCAGACGCCGACAAACTTCGATGCCGTCGATGCCCGGCATCATGACGTCGAGGACGATAAGGTCCGGACGGGTAAAGGGGAGGCTGTCGAGCCCTAGCTGACCATCCGCCGCTTCCGCTATACGACCAATGCCGAGCTTGTGGCAAATGTCGCGCAGTAAGATACGATAGACCGGATCGTCATCGATGATGAGCACGCTCGTATGCTTAAACTCTGTCGAAGCTGGTGCAAGTGGTGATGACAGTTTCTCGCATAGAGCTTGTTCCATTCGCATCACTGAATTTGTCACAGGCGAGGTGCAACCCTGACATGTATAATGTTAAGCAATAATGAAATTTACGAGCGGGTTGTAAGAATCTGAAGAAGCAGTTGCCAGTCTTCTTAAAAGAGCAGAAATTCCGTCAGCAACTTGCTGCTTCTTGGTAAAATCCATGCAACTCGACTTGATTTATTTTGACGCTGGAGGCGGGCACCGTGCCTCGGCGACGGCCTTAAAGGCGGTCATCGAACAGCAAGGGCGCCCTTGGACTGTCCGCATGGTCAACTTACGGGAGATTATCGATCCTACGGATAGGTTCCGCCGCACCGTCGGTATGGGGGTTGAAGAGGGGTATAATCGCTTCATTGCTAAGGGGTGGACCTGGGGCGCCCCGGCCGGCTTGAAGATGTTGCAGGGGAGTATCGCACTTGCCCGTAAGCCCATGGTGCGGCGGCTCGCGCAATATTGGGCTCATACCAAGCCGGACATGGTGGTCTCGCTAGTGCCAAATTTTGATCGCGCGCTCTATGAAGGTTTGAAAACGGCAGCGCCGCATGTGCCCTTCGTGACGTTGCTGACCGACTTTGCCGATAACCCGCCGCATTTTTGGATTGAGAAGGGACAAAAGCAATCATTCATTTGTGGCACGGAGAAAGCCGTGCAACAGGTGCGACGTCTTGGGCATGCCGACGCGCAGATTTATCCGACTTCCGGGATGATTATCCGGCCAAAATTTTATGACCCAATCACGGTGGAACGCGTGGTTGAAAGACAGAAGCTGGGGCTAGACCCAACGGCACCAACCGGCCTGGTTTTATTCGGTGGTAGCGGCGCGAAAGTCATGGCGAGTATCGCCAAACGGCTCGGCGATACGCAGCTGATTCTGATCTGCGGCAACAACGCGGTGCTCGCTGACAAATTACGTGGTATGCCGTCAAAAGCCCCGCACCACATCGTCGGATTTACCGCCGAGGTGCCCTATTACATGCACCTTGCCGATTTCTTCATCGGCAAGGTGCATGTAATAG
>JAGOHT010000141.1 GCA_017996055.1 Alphaproteobacteria bacterium | reverse complement strand
ATCTCGTCATGCCTTTAACTGACATAGCCATCCAGGGGGGCATGAGGGAGTTAGATATGACCCTCGGCCTACCGCCCGGAACAATACATCCGGCGGGTTTAGTGCCCGTCAAATACAGCGATTGCATCCCCGGCACCAACAATACCGAATTAAAAGCAGGCGCTATTCAAGTTGCTGCCCCAGCGCCAGTTCCGGCCTCGCGTCCTGGACAGCCATCAACCTTGCGGGCTGCTGTAACGGGCATTGTCAGCAGGCTTAGTCGTTAGGCGCCGGAAAGACCGCGAACAACGGTAAACCAAATTTTTTTGGGTCCTGGCTGCTTGTTATCAAGAATTTTATTCGCGCTATCAGTTTTGTTTGGTGGGCGATGACAGGCTCGAACTGTCGACCCGATGATTAAGAGTCATCTGCTCTACCAACTGAGCTAATCGCCCTCACACCAAACCGTGCTCATACTGACTAGCGGACTTGCGTCCACGGCAACTGAGCGAATTGCCCTGTCCAGAAGACAGGCGGTTGCTTTAGCAGGCCATTTTAGGCCTGTCTATGGGAAAACGGTGGATTTTGGCAGAGGGTTAAGCTTTTTGCGCGACCACATAAACGCTGGAACAAAGATCCGGCAGCCGCTGGCCAAGCTTGTCGAGCGCCCTTAAATAAGGCTCCCCGACCAGGCCCTGACGCATCAGCGCCGTGATTTGCGCGTCGGTCAAGGTTTTCAGCATTACGCCGCCGCTGTCGCAGATTTTAAAACCTGCAGCGCTCACGGTGGCACACAGGCTGGGCAGGTCAAAAAAGCGCACCTGTCCGGCCTGACGCAGGGCTGCCGGAATTTCCTGCAGACTACCGATGAAGCCCATGGTTAAGGCGAGTTCGCGCGTGCCGGTCGTGGCGTTCTGCACCCCGATGAAGAGCTTGCCGCCCGGCTGTAGCGCCTGATAGGCGGCGGAAAGCACGTCTTCGGGACGCTCAAAGAAATTGAATGTGTGGATGGAAAAAATGGCAGCACAGGGTGCGTAGCCCCCCAGCTGCTCCGGCGCACCGAAGGCGAGATCGGCATTGCTGAGCAGCGCTGGTTCTTGCAGCAGAATCTCGACAATCCGTCCTGCGGGGTTGAGGATGACGGGAGCCAGATAGTGCCGCGCCATCAGCGGCACATCGCGCTCATGTTGCAACCCTATGGCCAGAGCGGTTTCCGCAACCGGCGCTAGCGGCAAATGCGGCTGCCAGCGCGCGAACATGAAGTCGCGTAATAACCCGTCAATATCCAGCACACCAGCAGATATTTCCGCGCCAAAGGGCTGGTTGAAATTGCCATAGGCACTGTCAAGCGGGGCGCGCAGCGCGGCAAGAGACCGATTAGGCATAGCGCGCCTCTTTCTTTGCCGCAGGCGCGGCCAGCATGGCGGCGAAGGCGGTTTCCATCCGTGCGACAAAGGCCGGGCCATCGCAAAGCGGGCCATCCTCCAGCACTGCGCGCCCCATGCGGGCGCGCAGCGACTGCCGCTTGGCGGCATCCTGGCCGAGTGTCACCGCAAGCTTGATGTAATCGTCAATCGTTTCCGCCACCAATTCTCCAAGGCCAACCTGACGCATAATCGTGCCGCCGATGCGGTTGCGGCTATAACCCGGGTTGGGGCAAAGCGTGACGCAGGGCGTGGCGGTCGCCAGCGGATCCATCAGATTATTCGTGCCGGAGAAGGGGAAGAAATCGAGAAACACATCGCTGATACTGAGCAAGCCATGCAGCAGGCCGCGACTGGTTATGGGATAAAACCGAATCCGCTCCGGCGCCACACCCGTCGCGGCACATTTGCGGATAATCATTTCAGTCAGATGCAGCCGGTCTTTGGGGCGTGAGGACGGCATGGCGACGCAGTAACTGTTGGGCACTTGCTGCATAATAACAAGGAGCGCGTCGATAAATTCTGGTCGCACCTTGGTGAGCATGGATGAGCCCATCGTATAGATGATGGCGTCAGCCGGAATATCGCGGTCGCGCTTCGCCCAGTGTGGCGTGACGCCAAAATAGCTTTCGTAATGGAAGCAGAAGGGCAGCCCCTCGGTCAGCACCACCTGCTCGGTGAAGGCGTCGGTGATGACAGGGTCAAGCGCATTTGACGTGATGAAGTAATCCATCGCCGTCGCACCGGTCGTCGCGGGCGTATAAAAGGCTGTGACCTGTTGTTTGGCGAGGCGCGTATAGCCCGGGCGTTCGCTGCGGCCACGGCAGATATCGTCAAAATTATAGAGCAGGTCGAAATCATAGGCCGCCAACTGTGCCAAATTCGCGTCATGGGCGATGATGATAGGGGCGAAGTGTGTGAGTTGCGGATAGCGCTGCAACAGTCGTTCGATGAGTATCGTATTTTCCGGCAGCTGCCGCAGCACGAGAATGGGCTCGAACTTGCTGCGGTCGAGGCAAGTCAGCCACCACAGGATATGCGGCAGCCCGTGGCCATGTGCGGTGGGGTGCGAGCAGAACAGCGCCAGGCGGTGACGCTTGTCTGGTACCGGACGGTCGGGAATGCTGCCAACAATCCGTAGATTAGCCCCATCGGCCATAGCGGGATGTGCCGCGAAAGCCTCGGCACGAAAAGCCCCGAAACTGGCAACGAAATCACGCAAATTGAAGGGCGTTGAGTAAAAATTGATGGCCGTAATGTCAAAGCCGAGCAATGGCAGCCATTGCTTGCGCCAGGCCTCGGCGCCCTCCGGCAAGGTGCCGTCCTGATGCGCGTTTTTTAGGTCAAGGGCAAAAGCCAGACACCATGCCATGGCCTGCTGCGTCGTCGCCTGGTCATCGCCGACACTGATGAGGGCGTAATCATTGAGGGCCGTGGCCAGAATTCCTGCCAGCCAGGGCTGCAGCAGCGTTGGCTGTAAAGTGTCAAGCTGCGGCGGAGTCAGATAAAGCAAGGCGGCGGCCAAAGCGCGACCATAGGCGGCGCTGTCCTTGGCAGTTGCAGCCCGTCGCAAAGCCTGTTGCGCTGTTTCAGCTTGGGCAGTTTCTGCTGGCAAGAGGGGGATGCGCCGTGCCGGTGCCGCCAGCACGGCCTTGATGCTATGCAATAAGCCATCGTCCGGCACGGTGCTGAGCGTCATAAGATTGTTCTGCAGCACCTGACGCTGGCTGCGGAAAGCCGCCAGCGCTGCTTGCTGATCCGCCCATTCATGGCTGAGAGGAATGCTGATTTTACCGCCGCGTCGGGGCGCTTGTGCCGCTGTCATGCGAACCCTGAAATGACTGATTATGGACGCTATCGTGGCCACTGCCGCTAACGCTTGTCAATCGGCATTTCAACGGTTCTTACGACAGACGCAGAGTTGGACAAAGCCAGAAACTGGGCTAGGCTATGGCTTACTGCGCCGTCGGAGAGACTATGGAAAAACACATTTGGGATGGCTACGCTCATTGGGCTGATGTGGCGCGCAGCGCCGACATACCTAGCCTGCGTGATAAAATCACCGGTCTGCGTGGCCGATGGGAACCCAACTATACGCCGCCGGATTTCACTGCGCTGTTGCAAACCTTGGTTGCCGCCGAGACCGACCGGTGCGGTCAGCCGCAAACCGCGATTGATTTCGGCTGCGGGCTGGGGCGCAACGCGCCGATGTTGCAGAAATTCTTCCCGCGCGTCGTAGGCATTGACCTGCCGCCGATGGTCGCGCGCTTGCGGCAAGATGGCACGGATTTTTGGCCGCAACATTATGCGGCGCTCTATGATGATATGAGCACGCTGCTGGTGCAAGAGCAGCCGCAGTTTCTCTATGAGTCGGTCGTCTTTCAGCATCTCGTCGATGTCGATTATGCGACGGCGCTGGCGCGGCAGATTCATGAGGCGGTGTCTTTGACGACGCTGATTTGTCTCGAAAATCATTACATGGATGTGCTGGTGCTCAAATGGTTACGGGAACAAGGGTGGCAGTCAATTTACTGCGTCAATGATCCGGAATCATTTTTGAGCTATCCGCATGATTTGATGATTCTGCGCCGTCCCAGCACGGGCGCTGCAGGCGCATGAAAGCCCTGCTCCTCGCTGGCGACACGACCTATCTGGCGCAGACACTGCCACACCTTGCGCCACATCTGCGCGGGCAGGATATTGACGTATATGCGCTGGCCATTGATGTCCGCGCCGTCAAGCGCGGCGATTTTCCCGGCCTCTTCACCGCGACCTATGATGTCGAGCGGCTCGATCCGGCGATGGTGATGGGGCGGCTCACCGCCATTCCCAATCTGGTCTATGCTGATATCGCGCCGGTCAGGGTGTCGGATGACCATGTGCCCTGGATGCACCAATATGATTTGCTGAAAGACCTCTATGCCCGCGTGCCGAAAAAATATTCCCATTACATCCGCGCCCGTTTCGATATCGTGCTCTGCGAGCCGCTGCGCTCTAGCGACAGCGTTATAATCCCCACGCGTTATCACCATGATGTGGAATTGCTGAAAAAGGTTGTCTCCGACCAGTTTGCAGTGCTCCCCGCTGCCTATGCTGATGCCTATTTTTCGTTCGCCGATTTTTATAACGCTTTCAAGCCGACCATCATGGCGGCATTGCAGGATGGCAGCTATAACAGCCGGATGGAACTCATCCCCGAATATAAACTCTGCGAACATTTGCGTCACGGCGACGTGCCGTTCGACCCGCAGACCATCAAAGCCTATCCCTATAGCTGGCTCGTGCGCTTGAAAGGCGATCCCGACAATGCCTATCGCCGCGACTTGCCGCCGGAGGTGGTGCTATGAGCGAACCTACGACGCTGGTGCTGCTCGCGCGCGCGACCGAGTCGATGCAGCATTTACTGCATTATGTTTTCGCCCCCGCCTTCCTCACCAACTGGCGGCAGGTGCCGCATTTCTGGATTATCTGCCCGCAAGCGGATGCGCCCTTGATGGCACCCTTGGCCGAGCGGCTCGGCGCGACGCTGCGTCATGACGAAGAATTTCCCAAGATCAAGCTGCTGCCGCCCTATCAGCGGCAAATCGCCATCAAGCTGCTGGTGGCCGAGCATGTCACGACGCCGACTTATTTGACGCTCGATTGCGATTGCCTGTTTCTGCCGCCCGGCCCGGCGGCGTTGTTTAACGCCAACGGCAAGCCCTATCTCCACCCCAATTTCAGCCAGAACTATTATCACCGCTACTGGCTGGAAAATTGCAATCCGCTCACCGGCAACCAGCGTTTCGTCGAGCCGATGATGGGATTTACCCCGCAGCTTTTCATCACCCGCCATGTTCGCGCTTTGTGTGACGGCGTCGCGCAACAGGCTGAGAGCGATTTCATCACCGCTATTCTGCGCTGGGAACAAATCTACCGCGCGCGAGTCGCACCGGTGCAGGCGAATGTGGCGGCGATTGACCATACGGTGCTGAAACCGGCGCTAGTCTCAGATACCCTGCTGCGCGTCCATCATGCTTGGACGGAATATGCACTCTATTGGTCCTACATTCTCGCGCATGGGTTAGAGGGCGACTACGCCACCAGCCAGCCACTCTGCGATAAGTTTTTCATGGGTAAGAATTGGTCTGCTCATATCGGCCACACCATCCCGACCCTGAGTGAGGCTGAGCTGGAGTTTGATTTGCTCGCTGAAGGTTTCTTCAATTATCGTGCGCCGCTCGCCGTCATCCAGTCCACCGCGGGCGCGGATTGGCAGCGCGTCACCTCGGTGCTGGCGCGCTATGGTCTCGTCGATGTGCGCCATATCATGCCGCGCGCCAACGAACCGCCGGAGGTGCAACAGGCACTGGCAAAAATTCTGGCCGGCGAGCGGATTGACCCGCTGCCGACCGGCGAACTGGTATGAGGACGA
>JAGOHT010000140.1 GCA_017996055.1 Alphaproteobacteria bacterium | reverse complement strand
CACGGATTTGTGGCTCTAAGGCATTGATCCGTTCGACATTTTTCTGCAAACTGCGCAGCACACGCTCATTATGCGAGCCGAACACCGCTCGCGCCAAATTTCCGAACATTCGTGTCCAATCCTTCTTTCGTAGCGCGCCAGACGCTCGCCTGTGACCGAGGTCTATGCCTCATCCCGCCTTAAACTTTTTGCCTGCGCCCATTAAGCATGATTTGCGTGGAGTGGCAATCATATGCGGCCTGTTGCCTTGAATTACAAGGCGGCGGCAAATTTATATTGCATTGCAAAAAGATCTTCCGACTGCCGAAACTAAATGTTTCGATGAACTTGCTTGCCAGTGCGGGGGAAGAAAGTTTACAAAAAAGGTTCAAGAATATCCGGCGCAAGCCTTAACCAAACTCAGGAGAAGACCATGGCCGAACCGAAGCGTTCAATCTACACTGAAGATGGCAGCAATATTCATGAATATCTGCCAGGCGGAAAATACTACACGCCCCCGGTCAGCCCGGCGCGCCCGGCGACTACGCCTGGGGCTAAGGTTCAAGCTGCGCCGCCTGCCAAGACGAACGGCTGAACTGCGTCGCAAGTGAACTGCTGTGATGATAAAGGCCAGAGCAGAAGCTCTGGCCTTTTCCTTTTACGCGTGTTGCTCTGCCCCTGAAACTAAAACAGTGCAGCATTCATCTTGATACGCAGGGTGTTGACTCGTTAGTCTCCTCATCGTGTTGTAATCAGGCACTGCACAGGCAAGAAAGAAGACTAGGCCATGCCAAAATCTAAACGTAACGATTACGTCCGCGACATTGCGGGAGAGGCAGCCGTGCAGCAGGCGATTACGGTTCAAGAAGCGATGACCGAGGCCGCCAGGTTTCTGCTCGGCATCGGTATCAATGGCGATAACTACGGCAAGGTGGCGCAATATCAGCGTTTCGCGCCGCCAGGGAAGGGGGCACAAGTCAGCGTGCATATTCCAGGCATTCGCGAATTGGGGGATTACGGCCAATATGTCGCCGTGACCGGCTCCGGCAAGACTGCGCAGGATGCGGAAAGAAGTTACGACGTAAATCTCGTGCAGGCCTTGCGCGCAAATCGAGTTATGCACCGCAATTATGGCCCCGCAGCCAGCAACCCCTAACTAGGGGGGGCTGCTGAGCAGTTTTGAAGTCCAGCACTTACAGTGCTGGACTTTTTATTTTGCGGCTGCTCACGCTGCTCTTCAGTTTCGGCAGAGCGGCGCGAATCTCGGAGGCCTTCGGCAGAGCGGCTTGCGCCCCAAACTTACGGCAAGCCAGCGAACCGGCAACGGCGGCATGGCGCAGAGCTTCTGCCATCGGCAAGTCTTTGGCGAGCGCCGCAGCAAACGCCCCCGCAAAAGCATCACCCGCACCGACCGTATCCTTGACCTTAATTGCTAGCGCGGGTGTATGCAGTGGTTGCGCTGCGCCTGGAGTGAATGCCAGAGAGCCTTTTTCACCGAGCGTGACAATGCAGGCTAGCTTGAATTTATCGGCGATGCGGCGTCCCGCTGTCGCAGCGTCTTTGGCGCTGAGGCTAAGATGCTTTGCTAGTGCTTCCGCTTCCGGCTCATTGACGATGAGATAATCAACGCAGGCCAGTGTCTTGGCGCTTTGTGGCTTAGCAGGTGCGACATTGAGGATAACCTGCGCCCCAGCGGCCTTGCCACGCTGCATCAGCTTGAGGTTTTCTGCCGGATTCATCTCCGCCTGCAGCAGCAGGATGGTGTTGCTGTTCAATGCCGAACGCGGAATCTGATCCGACTTCGCCAAACCATTCGCGCCCTGGCTCACGATGATTTTATGCTTGCCATCGGGTTTGGTCAGGATGACAGCACAACCAGTTGGTTCGTCCGTATGGGCAATGCCCTTGGTGTCGATGCCGTGCGACTCAAAATTTTCCATGATGTAACGCGCGTGAGCGCCTTTGCCGAGTGCGCCATAAAACTTGACTTTTGCCCCAGCCTTCGCCGCAGCGACTGCTTGGTTCGCGCCCTTGCCACCAGGGGCTTGCTTATGGGTCTTGAAATGTAGCGCGTCTTCCGCACCGCGTGCGGTGAAGAAATTGAAATCCGGCACTTCAAAAAACATGTCGAGAATATTAGAGCCGAAGACGATGATATTTTTCATAGGGCTGCTCGCGGTCAATTTTTTATGAAAGCACCATGACCATCGAGGATGGGGAGATGCAAGGTCGAGGAGCTATAGCGCAGTGCAAAATCATAATCCAGTACAGTAATGCTGTGTTGAACATTATAGATAACTGGTTTTAACCATCATTATTGCTGCACTGCGACAAAATGAAACTATTTGCTGTTTCGGTCAAAAGCAAAAAATATGTTATCAAAGTAGTGTCACTGCGCTAGACAAATCGACCCGATTTGAAAAGTGTGGTCAACGCACCCCACTTCTGTAAGTCGAGTGCGTTAAGCTTAATGCCAAGTGATCAATAGTTGGTGAGAGATTAGTTCGTCAGTAATAGCCGCTAAACCGAAGTCCCGTTGATGCCTTGAGGAGCGAAGACCAATGGAACATCTGAAAGCTAGCACCCTTAATATCCTTCCAGCACATATCCAGGTGCCGGTTTACAAGCTTTCCGATGTTAGCGTCGGTGCTGCGCATATTGGTGCCACGAGTAATTTCGGCGCCGCGAACATCATGCCGTTTTTCGACTCTGCTCTTAATGAGCAAGCACGACGTGGTCAGCCGCTGACGATGGGTGTCGTCGCCATCAAAACTACAGGTGGTCCTGTACCCCCGGTTTTGCGTCACCGTGCGCAGCAAGATGGTCTCTACACAGTTGTCGGTAAAAACGGCCAAGACGAGGTTCGCGTCATTGGCGCTGTACGCGAAGTCATGAATTATAGCGAAGATCGCAATGCAGTAATTGAGCGACTTGCCGACCCAAAAATTAAGATCATTACAATCACAGCGACGCAGGCGGGCTATGTTCTCAATAAGTCTGGGAACGGTATCGATGAAGCCAAGCCTGGCGTATTAAATGATATGCAGAACCCCTGGATGCCGGTGACGGTGCCTGGCATTCTGGTTGCTGCCTTGGCAACGCGTGAAAAGCGTGGGGTTGAGGCGCCCATTATCATGTCTTGCGATAATTTGGAGGCGAATGGGCGAGCCCTGGGGAATGTACTCAATCAGTATGCGGAAGCGACTGGGATCTGTTCGCCCAGTTATATGGCTACAGTCAAAACCCCAAGTACAGTCGTTGATCGAATTACTCCAGGGCAGAATTTTGAAGCAAATCAGCAAATGCTTGCTCAGCGCCATGGTGTCGTTGATTTAGGGGGGCTGGTTGCCGAAGCTTACTCGAAGTGGGTTGTTGAGCAGAAAGAGGGTGTCGTTGATGTGCGGCTGGCTCCTTTGGCTTCGGGTGGAGTAAAGGTCGTCTCCGATATTGGCCCACATGAAGACATGAAGATTCGTGGCTTAAATGGAACGCACTTAGCGCTTGGGCTGGCGGGGACTTTGGCGGGCGAGGAATTTGTCCATCGGGGAATGGCAAATCCTGTCGTTCGTCCGTTCGTGGTGAAACTTCTCGATCAGGCTTTGGCGACTGCAAGATTTTCTTCGACAGAAGCTGGGAATTTTCGTGCAGAAGTTATTGATCGCTTCGACAGCCCAGAACCCGATAGTCTCTCGCGTTTGCTTAAGGAAACCTCTTCCAAGGTTTCGGCGCGTCTCGTCAACTATAAGGCTATCCAAGAAGGAACGGGCTACGAAGCTTCCGCCTTTGCTGTAGCCGCGTGGATGCGTTATATGCGTGGCGATGATGAGAGTGGCAATCGCATGAATGTCTTGGATCAGCGGGCTTCTGAGATTTCCAATGTTCTGCAGGCTGCAAACTTTAGGACGGATAGTTTCCTGCTGACGGCAGGTGCGAAGGTATTCAACACAGAGGCGTTGGGGTCGGGGGGGCAGGAAACGGCAAAGCCATTTTTTGCCAAAGTTGATGGCTACTACAACGATATCAGCGCTTATGGTGTTAAGGCTGCGCTTGAGCGCGCATTTGGCGTAGATCGCCAGCTTAAGGCAGCGCAACTACGCGAGCAGCGCCAACAGCAACAGCAGGCACAGGGCGGCGCCAGCCAGACTCAGGTTGGTGGTAGCTCTGGTGGCGTGGCTTCGGGGCCATCACGACCTGATGGTTCGTCACAGATGGGTGACACCTCGGCTAAGCCGCAGTATAAATAAAAGATCATTTTATCCTATCAAGGAAACATCATGACGCACTCTGCTGCGCAACCTGTCACACCCGTTGCACCGATCGCCCTTAACGCTGCAAATCTACACCGCATCGGCAAAAACGTCATCACGCCAACCTATGACCGCGCCAAGGTGGGCGTCGGCGTCGCCCATATTAGCTTGGGGGCGTTCCACCGCTCGCATCAGGCGGTCTATACCGATGATGTGCTGCAGCAGGCCGCTGCGGACTGGGGTATCCTCGCTATCGGCGCGATGCCAGCCGATGATAAGCTTTGTCAGACGATGCGCGCGCAGGATTGCCTCTACACGGTTACAACGCGAGACGGCGACAAAGAAGAAGCACGTGTCATCGGTTCTATCCAGGATGTCGCGCTTTTGCCCGGCAACCAGACGGCTCTTATCGCGCGTCTTGCTGATCCGCGCATTAAAATCATGTCGCTCACCGTAACAGAGAAGGGCTATTGCCTTGACAGCGCGACGGGCAAGCTCGATGCCAACCACGCGCTCATCAAGCACGATTTGGCGAATCCAGATGCGCCGCAGAGCGCGATTGCCGTTGTCGTGGCTGCCCTTGCCGCTCGCCGCCGCGCCGGTGTTGCGCCCTTCACCGTCATGTCTTGCGATAACTTGCCGGGCAATGGTCATAAGACGCACACGGTCGTCACCAATCTTGCCGCGCTGCGTGATGATGCTCTCGCCGCTTGGATTGAACGCGAAGTGGCCTTCCCCAACACGATGGTTGACCGTATTACCCCGGTTACCCAGCCTGGCGATCTGACGGCGATTGTTGAGCGCTTTGGCGTGGCCGATGGCTGCCCGGTCGTGTGCGAAGATTTCCGCCAATGGGTGCTTGAAGATAAATTTAGCATGGGGCGTCCAGCCTGGGAGCGGGCGGGCGCGCAGTTTGTCACTGATGTCTATCCTTATGAGCTCGCCAAAATACGCCTACTCAATGTCAGCCACACTTTATTCGCCTATCCGGCTTTCCTGGCAGGATACGAGTTCGTCAGCGACGGTGCGAGTGATCCGGTATTGGCGAAGTTCGTCCGTACGATTATGGATAAGGAAATCACGCCGACGCTGCCGCCGGTGCCAGGAATGGAACTCAGCCCTTATAAGGACAAACTGATTCAGCGTTTCGCCAATCCGGCGATTAAGGATCGCTGGGAACGTATCTGCTCAGATGGTTCTCAGAAATTGACAAACCAGCTCATCCCCATCATGCGGGAACGGATGCAAGCTGGGAAGAGCTATACCGGTCTTGCGGTTGCCGTAGCGACCTGGATCCGTTATCTGACCGGCGAAAGTGAACAAGGGCAGAGCTTCAAGCTTAATGACCCGCTCGCCGATAAGATGCAGCAAGCCGCGCGGCAGGGTGGCAAGGACCCGCTGCCAGCGCTCAGCGTTCAAGAAGTTTTCGGCGACTTGGCGACGAATGCCGCCTTCGTCAATAGCGTCCAGGCTGCTTTGGCGGATTGCTACGCCTTGGGGGCGAAAGCGACCCTGGCGAAATGGCAGGATAAATTATAAAAAACGGTTCTTGAAACTATATTGACTTATTTGGCAGCACAAAATTGTGTTAATTTATCGTGCGTGGTCGGGTTTGGTT
>JAGOHT010000013.1 GCA_017996055.1 Alphaproteobacteria bacterium | reverse complement strand
GTGTACTCGACCATACGCTAGCGGGCGCGAAGCTCGGTGACTGGCAGGGGTTTGGCCTCGCTGTGCAGGCCTATAGCAAGCGCGCGCCCGCCGTGATTGCCGCCGCTGCACACTATGCCAAACACTACAAACGTCGCCTCATCGTCCGGCTCATCAAGGGCGCTTATTGGGATACGGAGGTCAAGCGCGCGCAAGAACGCGGCTGGAGCGATTTCCCTGTCTTTACCCGCAAGATTACAACGGATGTGTCTTATCTGGCTTGCGCCAAGCAGCTGCTGGCAGAACATGAGTGGCTTACGCCGGTCTTCGGCTCGCATAACGCGCTAACTATCGCCAGCATCAAAGCGCTAGCGCCAAAGCCAGAGGCGCTGGAATTCCAGCGTCTGCAGGGCATGGGTGAAGAGCTATTTCAGACGCTGGAGGTCGAGGGCTTACGCACCTGCGTTTATGCCCCTGTTGGCAATCATGACATCCTGCTCGGCTATCTCGTGCGGCGGCTGCTTGAGAATGGCGCGAACAGCTCGTTCGTCAACCAACTCAGCGATCCGCGCCTACCCATCGCTCAGCTCATCACTGATCCTGTTGTCAGACTTGAAGCACTCGCTGAGAAACGGCACCCCAAAGTAGCTTTGCCCTTGGCGCTTTATCTTCCCGAACGCCTTAATTCCAACGGGCTTGATCTAACCGACCCTGCTGTCACAGAGCCACTTACCACTGCGGTCGAAGCCAGCTGGCAGCGGGAATGGCGTGCCGCGCCGCTCATTAGCGGTGCGGCGCTGGCCGAAGTACCCGCCACGCCAATCTATGACCCAAGCCGGAATAGCCGCATCGTTGGGCAAGTGCATACCGCCACGGTGGCACAAGTCGAAGCAGCAATCGATGTCGCAGCCGCCGCTTTCCCGGCCTGGCGCAGCCGACCGGTGGTGGAGCGCGTCGCAATTCTCCAACAATGGGCGGAAGCACTGCAGGCTGAACAAGCGACTTTCATCGCTTTGCTTGGACGCGAGGCGGGCAAGACGGTCAATGACGCGGTCGCGGAAGTGCGCGAGGCTATCGATTTCTGCCGCTATTACGCCGTCGAAGCCCGCAAGCAGTGCACACCACAGCTTTTACCGGGCGTCACCGGCGAAAAGAATGAGTTGTTCCTAGTCGGGCGTGGGGTCTTCGGCTGCATCAGCCCGTGGAATTTCCCACTGGCAATTTTTGTTGGACAAATCGCGGCGGCTCTCGGCGTCGGCAATACGGTTGTCGCTAAGCCAGCGCCGCAAACACCGCTGGTAGCAGCACTGGCCTGCCAACTCGCGTTCAAAGCCGGATTGCCGGTTGGCGTGTTGCAACTAGTTCCAGGAGGAACGGAAGTTGGCGCAGCACTCTTGTCGCATCCGGATTTGGCGGGTATTGCCTTTACCGGCTCCGTCGCTACAGCACAGAAAATCAACCAGATCTTGGCACAGCGCGCGGGCGCGATTATTCCGCTCATCGCTGAGACTGGCGGGCAGAATGCGCTGATTGTTGATAGTTCGGCCTTGCCGGAGCAAGTGATCGACGATGTCATAACCAGTGCTTTCCGCTCCGCCGGTCAGCGCTGCTCTGCCCTGCGCTTGCTCTGTCTGCCAGTGGCGACTGCAGATAAAATTCTCACCATGCTGAGCGCCGCGATGCAGGAGCTTGTGCTGGGCGATCCGCTGGATTTGAAAACCGATATCGGCCCCGTCATCGACCAGGCCGCTTGTCGCCGCTTGCAGCAACATCAAGTTCGCCTACAAAAAGAAGCCAAAGCGCACTGTGTGCTGACTCTGCCGCAGGAGGCCAACCAGGGAACCTTCTTCGCGCCGCAGCTTTGGGAAATTCCTGCCGTCAATTTTCTAAACGAAGAGGTCTTTGGCCCGATTTTGCATGTCGTGCGCTACAAGCCCGATGAGCGCGATAAAATCATCACTGCCATTAACGCGACGGGCTTCGGGTTAACGGGTGGGGTACACAGCCGTATCGCTGCGACGACTGAGGCGGTGGCGAGGCAACTGCAAGTGGGCAACCTCTACATCAACCGTAGCACGATTGGTGCCGTCGTTGGCAGCCAGCCCTTCGGCGGCATGGGGATTTCCGGCACCGGCCCCAAGGCAGGCGGCCCCCATTATTTGCCGCGTTTCGGCGTTGAGCGAAGCATTAGCACCAATACGGTTGCGGCGGGTGGCAATGCCAGCCTGATGACCGCCGCAGGCGAAGATTAGCCGCTGCGTCAATAAAATCTTTTCTGCCCAAAGGCTTATTCCCATCCAGACTTGACTCGCGGGGAGCAGTTTGGCAGGATTCAGGCGTTTGCAGCGTCTACCTTCTCGCAGCGTTCCAGGGAGCTTTCCGCAATGACCAAATCAGACCTGATATTGCGTTTGGCCGAGCGGTATCCGCACCTTTTACAAAAAGATATTGAGCGTATCGTCGGCACCGTGTTCGGTGAAGTGACGAATGCGCTGGCGCGCGGCGACAGAGTTGAGTTGCGCGGCTTCGGTGCTTTCTCGGTCAAGCGGCGCGAAGCCCGCCAAGGCCGCAACCCACGCACCGGCCAAAGCGTCGATGTCGCACAGAAGTTCGTGCCTTTTTTCAAGACGGGCAAGCAGCTACGCGACCGGCTGAATGGTATCGAACCGAACGCGCAAGATGACTAAACGCATCGAGAAGTTTCAGAAAAACGTCAGGCTATTGAAAAGTGCCATCACGAACGGACGGTTGAAGAAGCGCGGCATGACGCGTTTTGCAATGCGTTCACCAATATAGCGCGGCGTTATCATACTGAGCAGCCTCACCGACTGTGGAATGGCATAGTCATGTTTGAAGATGAAGTTGCGTAAATCTTCCTGGTGATTATTGTTGCTCTTCAACACATCGAGCAGGAACATCTTTCGGTAGCGACGATACTCCGCCAAATCAAAGATGCCGCTGTATTTGTCCAAAGTGCCGACCACTTCAATCGTCATCTGCGTGCGCATACATTTCCAGCAACGCGAACAGTTGAGCTTGCCAGGCTTGGCGTTATAGGGCTCGACGCAGACATCCAGGAATTCATAGCTCTCCGGCATCGCAGCTACCACAGCCGTCTTTTCCGTGCGTTCATATTGCCCGCCACTGGCGATGCAATCCAGGCGCTCCGTGCTCAGCAGAGGCAGAATCACCGGATCCATGCCTGCGATATCAAAACAGGGCTTCACTTCCGTGTAACGGATTTGTGAACAGGACGGATAAAGGAACTTGCAGGCAACTTTTTGCAACAGCAGCGCCACAGTGGCATTACGGATGGTATGAGTCAGCTGGAAATTCATTTTCATGAATGAATCCAGATTGGAATTGACCGTAATCAGCGGCTTGCCTTCGCGCTCGGCGAATTTTTGAATCGCCGCGGCATGTTCCTTGAAAACGTTGAAATCGTTCTCATCGCCATGTTGGCCATGCGAACCAACATTGTTATAAACGAAATGTGTGATGCGGAACTCGTGCGGTGCACGATCTCCGGTATGGTCATAATAATTGCAGAAAGAATCGATACCGCCAGAAAACCCGGACAGCACACCCGTCGCACGATTGTCGTAAGACGTGATCAATCGATCAGCAGTGATTTTTATCAGCTTCGACAGTGGCAGATATTCGCGCAGTGTCACCATCAGCAAATGTGTGAGATTATAATAGAGTTTGCTCGACATCGCGCCTTGCACGTGGATGTCTTTACCTGCCATCATCGCTGGCAGCAATGCGCCGATTACGAATGCATCAAGCGCCTCATCGGGCAGCGCATCACGTTGCGCGGCATCAACCTCAAACCACAAGGCACGCTGCGTGTCGCCGTCCTGCATACGACAGGTGACCCGCGCCTTCTCGTCGGCAACGGAAATTTCGGGTGGGTTGAGCACCAACATGGTGATTTCTTTCTGCGCGCCAAATACACCGCGCAATGCCTTATATGGTTCTTGTTTTTGCCTTGAAATTGCCTCAGTTGAATGTTTGGCGGCAGGAAAATAACAAATGAAGAAACCTAACGCAAGCAGCTAATATAAAAGGAAAATTTCAATTTTTGGTTACCGACCATCTTCGCGAAGCAACTGACCATTGGCTATATGGTCGCGAGGCAATTGATTAATAAAGGTTAATATCGCAGCCTGAACAGCAGGGTCATAAATAGTTTTATGAGTCAGACCAGGCATAAACATGGCCTGCTTAGGCTCATTAGCAGCGGAGAAGAGCGCCTTGCCGAACTTGGCCGGAACCGTGCGATCATCCTCGCCATGCGCCAAAAACAACGGAATATGTACACTGCCAATTTTGCTTAACGATTCAAAACGGTCCCACATCAGATAGCGCACAGGCAAGAACGGATAACGCCATGCGCCAACATCTGTAGTCGAAGTGTAAGGCGATTCCAGGATAAGACCCGCTGCTGGATATTCGGTCGCCATCTGTACAGCCACACCAGTGCCTATAGATTCACCATAGATAATAAGCGCCTGACCGGTCACGCCGCGGCTTTTCAAATCATCAAGCACGGCGCGCGCATCGCGATACAACCCCTGCTCTGTCGGAGATCCCGGGTTATTGAAGCCTCGATAGCCCGTCAACACCACGCCATAGCCCGCGCTGACCCAGGGCAAAACTTTATAGTTGCGGTGACCGGCATGACCGGCATTGCCCTGCATGAAAACAACCGTTGCCTTATCGCTGTCGCGCGGTGGGCTATACCAGCTTGTGAGCGTCAGGCCATCTTGGGTCGTTACATGCAGAGGTTTGAACGCACTCAACCCCCAGACCGCGGGGTTGAAACTGCTGCGGTCAGGAAAGTACATCAAGAAGCGCTGACACAGCATCATCGCCAAGCAGAAGATGCCATACGCAATCAGTAGTGTGAGGAGAAAGCGGCTGACTTTCCGGTTGCGTCTTCTTTGCAGATAGAGCGCTACTTGTTGATCCCGATCAAGCCCCTTGGCGACTAGCATGATGTAATTCTAGCGGGGATGGGGTTAAATCTCCCTGAACAAAAGCTTGCTGACCATAGAGTCTGGCATAAGGTCCATTGCGCTGCAGCAATTCGGCATGAGTCCCCTGCTCCACCAAACGGCCTTGCTGCAGCACAGCAATACTGTCGGCATCAACAATCGTGCTGAGCCGATGGGCTATAACAATCGTTGTCCGTCCTTGCTGCAGTCGGCGCAACGCAGTTTGCACGGCCCGCTCGGATTCATTGTCGAGCGCGGATGTCGCTTCATCAAGCAACAAAATGGGCGCATTTCGCAGCATGGCGCGTGCTATCGCGATACGCTGCCGCTGCCCACCAGAAAGCTTTACCCCCAATTCGCCAACCACTGTCTCATAACTTTGCGGCAGTTCGCGAATAAACCCATCAGCGAAAGCGGCGATTGCAGCAGCTTCAATTTCCGTATCCGTCGCACCCCGTTTGCCATAGGCGATATTGGCACGGATTGTATCATCGAAGAGTGCGGTCTCTTGACTCACCAGCGCCAGATGCGCGCGCAAATCGGCAAGCTGCAATGCACGAATATCCACGCCACCAATTCTGATGCAGCCGGATACGACATCGTAAAAGCGCGGGATAAGATTGACGATGGTTGATTTGCCTGCGCCAGAGCTGCCGACAATCGCCAGCGTCTTGCCATGCGGCACGCCCAGCGACACATCCTCAAGCGCCATTGTGCCATCAGGATAGGCAAAACGTACCTGCTCAAGCGCCACGCTATAGTCCGTTGACCGCAGCGGCATCGCCGCAACATCATCACGGATAGAAGGGCGCATATCCAAAATCGTAAACACACGCTCCGCAGCAGCAAGGCCGCTCTGCAACTGTGCATTCATTTTCGCCAGGCGCTTCATCGGCTCATAAGCCAGCAGAAAGGCCGTGATAAAGGAAAACAGAGCCCCTGGCGTATTTTGACCAGAAATCACCTGCGCCCCACCATAGAGAATAACGGCAACGATAGCGATGCCGCTGAGTGCTTCCGTCACTGGCTGCGAGAGGGCTGCGATACGAAACCCCTTCAATGACAGCCGATAAATATTTTCCGTCATCGTGGCGGCGCTGGCCTGCTCATGCTCTTCCATGCCATAGGCCTTGACGTGGCGGATGCCCTGAAAGGTCTG
Source organism: Alphaproteobacteria bacterium (assembly GCA_017996055.1). GTDB lineage: Bacteria > Pseudomonadota > Alphaproteobacteria > UBA9219 > RFNS01 > JAGOHT01. The sequence goes on along the minus strand of JAGOHT010000013.1, from coordinate 15,998 downwards.
CCCCAGCAAGGCGGCAAACTGCCCCAGCTGCGCCTGGGTATTGCCCGCCACCCGCCGCATTTTCTTGCCCAACCGAGCGACAAACATCGCCGTGGGCGGAAACACAAGAAAAGCCCCAATCGCCAAATGCCAATCCTGATAGAACATCACCCCAACTAGGACGGCCAAAGTGAGCGATCCCCGGAAAGCACTGGTCAAACACTCCGCCGTCGCGGTCCGCATTATGGCGACATCGCTGATGAAGCGTGTCGTCAAAGCACCTGAAGCATTACTGTGAAAGAAGGCGAGATCGAGCGTCAGAATATGTTCGTAAAGCTGCCGCTGCACATCGGTCACGATGCGCTGGCCAATTTTGTTCATCAGCAGCGAATGCCCATAGGTCGCCACACCGCGCAGGAAGAAAACTGTGAAGACGGCCGCCGCCACCAACTGCAACTGCTCATAGTCCCGCGCCTGAAAAACCTGATTGATAATCGGTTCCATTAGTTTTGCCATGGCACCGGTCATCGCCGCACTCACGGCCATAAAGCAGACGGCGAGAATAAAGGCTCCCAGATGCGGTCGCAGGTAGCTGCGAAACAGCCGCACGAGAAGCTTTGCTGAAGAGGTTGGTTGTTCTGCCATTCCCTCTGCCTTTTCCACATTCCCAATCATTGTGCAAACGCAAAAACTTGATTCATAAGCAAATTTTTATATCTTGTGGCTTATCCTATCCCTTACCGGCCCCAGAAAAAGCCATTTTTTGTCGCTAGACGGGATGCTGTGATGAATGACAAACCTTCCGGTTCGCCCCCACAAGTGCTCCAGCGCCGTAAAATCGGCCTGGCACTAGGCAGCGGCATGGCGCGCGGCTGGTCCCACATTGGGGTCATCAACGCCCTCACGCGGATGGGCTATAAGTTCGACATCATCGCCGGTTGCTCCATCGGATCGCTGGTCGGCGGACTCTACCTCGCAGGTAAGATGGATACGTTGGAGGCCTGGGCGCTCGGCCTCAACAAAATGAAAATTGTCAGCTATCTCGACCTCAAGATACGCAGTGGCGGTCTCATTGGCGGGCATAAGCTGGTCGATGAAATCAAGCATTATATCGGCGAGCGCAAAATCGAAGATTTGCCCTCCCGCTATGCCGCCGTGGCAACGGATTTGCTGACCGGTCACGAAATCTGGATTCAGCGTGGTGGCCTGGCAGAAGCCATGCGCGCCTCCTTCTCGCTCCCTGGTGCTTTCCCACCGGTGCGGCATGATGGGCGCTGGCTACTCGATGGCGCTTTGGTCAACCCAGTCCCAGTGAGCACTTGCCGTGCTTTGGGTGCTGATATGGTCATCGCAGTGAATATCAATGCCGACATCATCGGCAAAGCGCGCCGCCCGGGCACGGATATACCAGCCGCGGCAGGGTTCGACCTTATCAATCTCATTGAGAGCACTGCAGAGCTCGAGAGCAAAATGAGCATCATGGACAATGTAACGCGACGGATATTTCGTCGTGATTACGATGGCCCCAGCGTTTTTGGCGTGATGACAGCCTCGCTGAATATCATGCAAGACCGCATTACCCGCTCCCGCCTGGCTGGTGATCCGCCTGACGTCCACATTGCGCCACGCCTCGGCCATATTGGCCTGCTTGAATTCGACCGTGCGGCTGAGGCCATCCGGGAAGGCGAAGAGGCCGTCGAACGCAAAAAGCACGAGCTTGACGACGCCCTGCGGGTCATGGCGCAAAGCGCTGCTGGCACCTAAACTCCGTCTATTGAAGTTGCTAAAAGCCTTGGCACACCCAAAACATCATGGTAATTACACCCGCGTAACATTTTTCGGGGGATTGCTATGGATATTATGGGTTTGGCGCAGGCCGTTTTGGGAAACTTAACTTCGCAGGGTGCGAACAGCAATGCGCTCGTCAATATCGCCATCCGGCTCGTCCAATATTATCCAGGCGGACTTCCTGCACTCCTGCAGCAGCTGCAGTCCAGCGGACTGACCGACCAGGTCGCTTCTTGGGTCAGCACGGGGGCGAACCAGCAGGTCAATGGCTCACAGATGCAGCAGGCGTTTGGCAACCAGATTCAGCAGGTCGCGCAACAAGCCAACATTCCACAAGGTGATGTCGCCAATGGTCTGGCCTCGATTTTGCCGATGCTCATTGACAAGCTGACGCCGCAGGGCACATTACCAACCAATCACGGCGAGGTCGATAAAGCGCTTGAAATGCTGAAGAGCAAGCTCGCCGCATAAACCAAATTTTTTGCGATTAGCGGCAGGTGCCGAACTGCAATAGCGAAGCACCGCCGCCATCGCAGTTGAGGGCTTTTTGCGGCGTTGACATCATGATCACGCCGATAAGGCCCCCGAGGCAAACCAGGAGAACAATGGCCAGTATTATCTGGTTTTTTCGCTCCTGTCGGCGCTCTGCAGCGGCGCGCTCCTGCAGTGTCAAAGGTTTCTTCGGTTCAACTTTTGCCATGCCACTATTATGCAGCGGTGCTAGATACAGTCAAGGCTGGTGCAACAAAGCGGCAAGCCGCAATAGCATATCGTGCACTGCACTAGGCATCGCCTAGCTATACTGCTAGGCTGGATAGAATATTTTAACACATCGGGTATACGACACACATCATGTCTCTTTCTAAAAACACGGCGCCACAGGCAACCGCAATATTTGTGAACAGCTTTGGTGAAGGCGGCGCTGAGAAACTTGCCGTTTTCCAGGCCAATGGCCTGATCGCGGCCGGTGACGCCGTCGATATTATTGTTGAACGCAATGAAGGTTCTTACCGTGCCTTTTTGCATCCCGATGTCCGCATTGTCAGTTTTGACAGCACTTCACCAATCACAATCTTATTAAAAATGTTAAGCTATTTGCGTGCCACCCCCCCGACGGCGCTGCTTTGCCACTTGGAAAAGCCTTCGCTAATTGCCATTGTCGCCGGATTACTTTGCGGTTATCGCAAGATTATTCCTATTCTTGAGGTCAATCTCGATTCATACGCCAAGCTTGACCATCAATGGCGCCGGCAATTCCTCAAAGTCTTGCTGGCGATTTTTTACCGACTCGTGCCGCGTATCATTTCCGTCTCGCACGGCTGCACGGAGTCTCTGAGCAAACTCATTGGATCCCATGCCAGGAATATTGTGACAGTCTATAATGGGTTTGACCTTGCACATCTACGCGCCACAAGCCTTCTGCCGGTCGATAATCCACTGATTGCTGGAAAGAAGAAGCCAGCCTTCATTTCTGCCGGACGTTTTGCCCCGCAAAAGGATTTCCAGCATCTCATTCGCGCCTTTGCCAAGGTCAGGCAGCAAAAAGACTGTTCCCTTATCATTCTCGGCGAAGGCGCACTGCGACCAGAGCTTGAACAGCTTGCGATTGATCTTGGCGTTCAGACTGATGTCCATCTTCCTGGCCATCAACCGAACCCGCAAGCTTGGTTTAGCAGATGCGAAGCCTATGTCATGTCTTCCAAAGCCGAGGGTCTTGCCAGCGTCTTGCTGGAGGCGCTAGCCTCAGGCACCCGCCTTATCAGCACGGACTGCCCATCCGGCCCAGCCGAGATCATCCAGAATGACAAATATGGCAAGCTCGTGCCACTCAACGACGTTGATGCGCTGGCTGCCGCCATGCTTGATGTGCTCGATACGAACAAACCGCCCGCCAGCGCGCAAAGCGAAGTCCAGGCTTACCTGGATAGTGTCTTTAGCTTCGAGCAAATGATGAAGTCATATCGTGCGACAGTTCAGGCCGTTTCAGCTGGCGCGGCCGCTTCCGTATAAATCGCCCCATTCTCTTCGGCGGCAATGACCGCTGCAGGACGGTTGCGGAATAAGTAGAAAATCCCCGGCGAAATCATGACCAGGACACTGGAAAAATGGCGGACATAACTGCCCAAATCAGGCTCAAACTGAGCCTGTGTCAAGATGTGCCCAATGAATAAATAGGCGGGCAACTGCCCTGCCCCACCTCGAAAGCGCAATAGAGCCAGCACCATACCACAATACATGAAAACATTGATCATCATGAGTACTTCGTTAAAAGACTGCGCCACAAAAAAGGGCACAAACATTACCAGAACACCCCAGAAAGTGTTGACCAGGAAACTGCCCAAATTGTCTGGCGGCAATGGGTTAAAAAAATAGGTGCGAACCGCCGCCTCACCCATATACGCCATGAAGAAAGCTGCCTCATCCCGCGGCCCCTGCAGCGCACGATAAAAATCGGCGGGCAGTGCCAACATAGCAGCCAGGCCCAGTAACACGGCTATCGCCCCGATGGCACGAGGCATATGACGTAAGAAAAGCAACGCGATAAAAAATACGACAATCAGCGCATAATAGGATCGGATGAATGCGGCATATGCGCCATATAGCACCAAGACAAGGAGAATGGCGCGAAAGGTCGTCAGACGAGACTGGCTGATACGGAAGACGACCAAAGCCATCAGAGCGACCATCGTCTCCTTGGTAGGATTCATGAAGTTCATGATAAGGTAGGGCATCATGAGTATCGGCATCAGCAACATGACCGGATAGCTGCGCACATAGCCCATGACAATCCAGAGCGAGGGAAGACAGATGGCAGCGGGGAGAAAAGGCAAAAGTGGGCCGGGAACATGGGAATAGATTGCAGCCATTGCTCCATAGGAGCCCTCGACAATGTTGCCTTGCTCAATCATTTCGGCCAACGTCGTCGCATCGCGACTGAAACGATCAGGCAGCGAATCTTTCATTGCAAATAGGCCCAGATAGGCGATCATCCAGAACCAGCGGTAGAGGCGGCACTGAACGTCACTTGGTTCACGACGAAAAAAACGCCCTGTTACCCTGGAATCATTGTGCGCTATAGCCATGCCGGACGTCCACGTGACAAAATGAGAAAGTCTGTGTAAGTTAAAATCTGCCTGTTAGCGGAAGGTTAACACGAACTGTCCTGGCGCGGGCAAAATATCGCACCTGGAAGATAACTCATGGCCTCAAGTCAAGAACAGAGTAGGATTTTGCGCCCTAACCTTGCGCGCAAACGTGAGATTGTTTTGGCGATTGCCTGGCGTGGCTTGCTCTACACATTGGGCCTGATGATCGCCAGCTTTTGTCTCGTTTACATCTTTGCGGGTGAAGCAGCGAATTTCTTTCTTAACCCGAGCTTAAAACTTAGCAGCGACCAAGTAGCGACTCTTTACGTCGGAGCCAGCATAACCGCAACTATCCTGGGTTGGCTGCTCGCACTCAACCATGCACTACATATTCGTTACTCACATTTCCGTATTGTGTTGCTAGCGGAGCCACGCAAAACTTCCTGGCTCAAGCAACTCATCCATGGCACAGACAAAATACGAAAACGACGCCGCTGAAATCCACCATACGTTCAGGGAACAGCCATACCAGCACACCAACCGCTCGCCCACGCCCATTGAAAATTATAGCCTCCCAACCAACCAGTAACGTCGACGGCTTCGCCGACAAAATAGAGTCCCGGCACCGCCTTCACCATCATGGATTGTGACGACAATGCATCGGTATCGATGCCGCCAAGAGTGACCTCCGCCTTGGCATACCCTTCCGTCCCAGACGGTTGAACAGACCAGTGCTTAAGCTGTGCAACACTCTCCTGAATTGCGATGTCGCGCATTTGCCCCAATGGACGGTCATGTCCGTGCGCTGCACACCAGGCTTCCGCAAAGCGTTGTGGAAGAAAGTTCGCCAGAACTGTTTTGATAAGTGCATTGGGGCGTTGTGCCTTCTCAGCCAAAAGTGAGTCAGCATTCTTCCAATCGGGTAACAGGTCGAGCCGAATTAGCCGCTCTTCGCGCCAAACCGACGATATCTGGAGAATAGCCGGCCCAGATAAGCCGCGATGGGTGAACAAAATATTTTCCGCGAAAGTCTCTTTCGCGCACTTGACCAGCGCCGGCAACGAGACACCCGCCAACTTCGTGAACCACGCATCCTGAAACGTCAGCGGCACGAGGGCAGGGCGAAGCTCGGTCACCGGAACTGCAAAGCGCCGCGCCGCCTCATAGGCAAAATTCGTCGCGCCAAGTTTCGGAATCGAGAGCCCGCCACTTGCAACAATCAGAGCATTGCACTGCAAAATCCCCGCCGAGCTTTCGACATGAAACTGGTCGGGCTTACTGATTTGGGATATCTTGGTATTATAGCACAGCGTGACCCCAGCGGCGGCGCATTCGGCCAGCAACATCACCACAATCGCGCGCGACGCCCCATCGCAAAAGAGCTGACCTAACTTTTTTTCGTGATATGCAATGCCGTGTTTTTCGATAAGGGCGACAAATTGTGCAGGAGGATAACGGCGGAGCGCCGAAATACAAAAAGAAGGATTCGCGCTGTGATAGCGCGAGGACACGGCCTCACGATTTGTAAAATTGCAGCGTCCTCCGCCTGAGATGAGAATCTTTTTTCCGGCCTCATCATTCTGTTCAAGCAGCAAAACGCGTTTGCCGCGTTGCCCGGCCGTCAGCGCCGCCATCAGGCCTGCCGCACCCGCCCCGATGACGATAACATCAAAATTCTGCGGTTGAGCCTGACTGCTCACTCTTTCTTTTCGAGCTTTTTCTGCGCTTCAGTTTCTTCTTTCTTAACGCGCTCAGAATCATCCTCAATTTTCTTCCGCACCAAGAAATGATTGAAAGATTCCAACCCCATCTTAAACTCGGGTGGCTTGGCACCCACTGCCTTCATTGAGGCGCGCGACCATTTCGAGGCTTCAATAGGATCCTTATTAGTGCCGACTCCGGCATCGTACATACGTGCCAACAAGATGGCCGCCGTCACGTCGTTCCGCTCTGCTGCCTTGCGATACCATTGTAAGGCTTCATCATATTTCTGTGGTAGGCCGCCCTTGCCGTCATAATAAAAATCTCCCATGCGCGTTTGCGCCGGTGCCACGCCGCCATCGGCCGCACGGCGATAATAGGTTGCGGCCAGATCAATATCAGCTTGCACGCCGCGCCCATCCTCAAACATTTTACCAAGGAAAAAAGCTGACTTTGCATTCCCCTGCTGCGCCGATTTACGATACCACTTCACCGCATCCACATAACTCACCGGCGTTCCTTGACCGGTTTCAAACATCATCCCAACATTGTGTTGAGCATATTCGTTACCAGCATCCGCCGCCCGTAAATACCATTGTCCGGCTAGTTTGTTGCTTTGTTCGGCGCCAATACCCACATCATAGAAATAACCGAGGCTAAACTGCGCCCACACGTAACCGGCATCGGCTGCCTTGTTGAACCATGAAATAGCTGTTCCAAAATCCTGGGTTACGCCATCATAACCCGTTCCGGCGAAAAGCAGTCCGAGCGCATATTGGGCGTGATTATTTCCGCTCGCCGCCGCCTTCTCCCACCATTGGCGCGCTTCAATCATACTTCGGTCAACGCCCGCGCCGGTAGCATAGGCCATACCCATTTCGGATTGCGCATCCGCGTTGCCCATCATCGCTTTGATGCGCACCATCAACCCAGGTGGCTCAATCTTAGGCGCACCAACCAGCAGCCCCTCATCAGCAGCGAAAGCCGCGATAGGAAGCAACAAAACAGCGAAAAGGAAAGCGATGCGGAATTTCATAGCTTCTGAATGTAACAGAGGGTGATTCTATAAATATTAACCGCAAGCTATCCGTTTGAGCAAGTTATGAATTCAGCGCTTAAGGGCGCGGGGGTGAGCTTGTTCATACACTTGCAGCATTTGTTGCGGGGTAACCTTCGTATAAAGCTGGGTTGTGGAAAGCGAAGCATGCCCCAGCAATTCTTGCAGAGTCCTTAAATCAGCGCCATCCGCTAGCAGGTGCGTGGCAAAACTGTGGCGTAAGGCATGGGGAGTGGCTGTTTCCGCCAAACCAAGACTACGACGCGCATGGCGCATTTCCCGTTCGGCAACCCCTGGATTTAATCTTTTTCCACGGCAACCAACAAAGAACGGCGCGGCTGCCGCGGCGGCGAATGGCTTAATCGCTTCATAGTCCTGTAAGGCTTTCTGCACCTGTGGCAGCAGTGGCACAATGCGCTGTTTTCCACCTTTGCCTAACACTTTCAATCGATCCCCATGCCTAATATCCGCATGATTCAGTGCCAGTGCTTCTCCGATACGCAAGCCTGCTCCATATAGCAGGATAAAGAGTGCCTTATCGCGTGCCGCCAGCCAGGGCGAACGCTCCGATAGATCGTTCACCTCTGTGATCGCCTTGGCTTGATCGGTGTTCAAGGGACGCGGCAGGCGGCGCTCAATTTTTGGGAGCCGCAGCCGCAGCACCGCCTCATTGTGCAGATGCCCATTGCGGTCTAGCCAACGAAACCAGCCACGAATCGCCGCAACAGCCCGTGCGCGTGACGCTGCCGTCAAGTTACGGCTGGCAAGCCAGGCCAGCCAGGCACGAAAATCCTGCAGGGCAAAGTCCGCAAGCTGCTTGAGTCCTACGGCACCACCTTTATGGTGGGCCGCAAACTGAGCAAAGGCCGCTAAATCACGTTGATAGGCGGCCACCGTATGAAGCGCAGCGCGCTTCTCTTGGGCAAGCCAGCCGAGCCAACCTTGCAGCGCTTCTTGAGCATCCGGCGCAAAAGGCAACAGCGCCGTCGTCATGTTTAGGCAGCTTTGGGCAGAATGGTCTGACCCGTCTTTGCCCAATCAGCGACAAACTGCGCCAGGCCCTTATCTGTCAGCGGATGGTTGAAGAGTTGCTTGATAACCGCTGGCGGCATGGTCGCGACATGCGCGCCAAGCGCAGCCGCTGTCGTAACATGAATTGGGTTGCGTACCGAAGCGACCAGAACCTCTGTCTTGAAATTCTGTGCTTCATAAATCGCGCAAATCTCTTCAATCAGCCCCATGCCGTCCTGGCCGATATCGTCAAGCCGCCCGACGAAGGGCGAGATGAAAGTCGCACCGGCCTTGGCGGCAAGCAGCGCCTGTGCCGCCGAAAAACAGAGCGTAACATTGACCATAGTGCCCTGGCCGGAAAGTTTTTTACACACGCGCAACCCAGCAGGCGTTAACGGCACCTTCACGGCAATGTTCTTTGCCAATTTGGCAAGATACAGCCCTTCTGCCATCATCGTTTCATAGTCGGTCGCGGCAACCTCGGCGCTCACCGGCCCCGACACTATCGTGCAAATCTCTTTGATAAGTTCGACAAAATTGCGTCCGCTCTTCGCCACCAGCGATGGGTTCGTCGTTACGCCATCAAGCAGTCCGGTCTCGGCGAGTTCCTTAATGTCGTTCAGATCGGCAGTATCAACAAAAAATTTCACAGCTACGGCTCCTATGCATGGCGAAAGCGATGCGTTAGCTTAACGTATGTCAGTGCCAAATGCCACATACGATATTCTGCTACCGGTTCCGCTCGACCGGCTTTTTGCTTATAAAATGAGCACAGAATTGCCAGTCGGGCAGCTCGTGACCGTGCCTTTTGGCAAACGCGTGCTGACCGGTCTCGTGCTGGGTGCGGGAGATGGCTCTGTGCAGGAATCGAAGCTTAAATCGGTGGCTGCCACCTTACCTCTCGCACCCCTGCCGCAAAGCTTTGCCACATTTTTGCTCTGGGCTGGAAACTATGTGCTCACCCCCCCCGGCCTGCTGCTGAAAATGGCGCTAACCAGCGCCCAGGCGCCGCCGGCGTCGGAAGGCAGCCCCTGCTGGCAACGCGTACCCGATTCCACCCTTGCGGTTCGAGCGAACAGCAAAGCGTCGAAACTCCTGGCACTTTTTAGCGCTGACCAGCCTTCGCTTGATATCACCGCACTCACAAGTGCCGGCCTGACGCGCGCCGATGCGCAAGCCCTGGTCAAGCGGGGCATTCTCACAAGCGAAACCGGCGATGCAGATCCGCCGCCAACGCCCAATGCTGATTCTGCCCAACCGCAGCTTTCACCAGCACAGCGCCTGGCGGCTGAACAATTACAAGCCGCTTTTGCCTCACCAAAACCTCTGCTGCTGCAAGGGGTGACGGGATCCGGCAAGACCGAAGTCTATTGCGAGGCCATCGCTGCCGCGTTACGCGCTGGCAAGCAGGCGCTGGTGCTATTACCAGAAATCACGCTCACCGCGGCCATGCTCGACCGTTTCACGGCCCGCTTCGGCGCACCGCCGGTCTTGTGGCACTCCGGCCTCTCAGCCAAGCAGCGACGAATAAACTGGTGGGCGATTGCGCGCGGCACGGCGCAGCTCATTATCGGCGCGCGCTCGGCGCTCTTTCTCCCCTTCCCTAAGCTCGGCGTTATCGTCGTCGATGAAGAGCATGAGGCCGCCTACAAGCAGGAAGACGGCGTTTGCTATCATGCCCGCGATCTTGCTGTAGCGCGCGCACACCATGAAAAGATTCCGGTTATTCTCGCGAGCGCGACCCCGTCACTGGAAAGTCAGGCTAATGCGGCGCAGGGCCGTTACACGCATATTCGACTGCCGGAACGCTATGGCGGCGCGCAACTCCCCAGTATTCACCGCATCGACATGCGTGCCGAGAATTTGCCTGCCACGCGCTTTCTCAGCGCCCCCCTGCTCCTTGCCTTGCAGGAGACGCTACAGGCGGGTGAGCAGGCCATGCTGTTCCTCAATCGGCGCGGTTATGCGCCGCTTACCTTGTGCCGCTCCTGCGGCCATCGCCTGCAATGCCCGCATTGCACCGCCTGGCTGGTGCAACACAAGCAGCGCAAACTGCTGCAATGCCACCATTGCGGTACCCAAACGCGCCTACCGGAAATTTGCCCTGCTTGTCGCACGCCGGACAAGTTTGCCGCCTGCGGCCCGGGCGTTGAACGAGTTGCCGAGGAAGCTTCAGTTTTGCTGCCCAACGCGCGCGTTGCCGTCATGTCGAGCGACTTGCTCGATAGCCCGCAAAAAATCAGCACCCTCCTCGCCGCCGTGACCGAGCAACGTGTCGATATCCTGGTCGGCACCCAAATCATGGCGAAGGGCTATCACTTCCCGAACATGACCCTGGTCGGCATTGTTGATGCCGACCTCGGCCTCAGTGGCGGCGACCCCCGCGCCAGCGAGCGTTGTTATCAGCTCTTGCAGCAAGTCGCGGGACGCACCGGTCGCGCCAGTAAAGCTGGGCGCGCCTACTTACAGACATACCAGCCAGACCATCCGGTCATGGCCGCGCTGGTGCAGAATGATGACGCGGCATTCATGGCCGCTGAATTGCAGGAACGCGCTGCCTATGATTTGCCACCCTATAAGCGGTTGGCAGCGCTCACCATCACAGGCCCCGATGCTGCCCAAGCCACGGCTTATGCCACACGGTTTGCCGCTGCCCTGCCAACCGACCCAAAATTACGCATATTAGGCCCCGCGCCTGCTCCCCTCGCCATCTTGCGCGAACGACATCGCGTGCGGCTACTGCTGGTTGCTGATAAAAATTTCCCGCTGCAAGCGGCTATTCGCATAGCCAACACGGTCTGCCCGCTACCTAATGCGCTGAAATTGCTCGTCGATATCGACCCATACAGCTTCTATTAACCTATTCTCGGCATAGTCAGGACTAACCCGCTGTGATGATTGCTGGATTCATGCCTGTTGCTTTCTTGCAAAAACCGACATTGCGCGTCGTCATCTTCGCAACCAGCTTTATGCTGGCGCTGATCGCGCTCGATTTACTCTATGAATCCCCCATCATCGAAGTAGTGCTCTTTGCCTGCGTCGGCATCTCTGGTTTTCTGGTTTTTATGCTTTGGCAACGGCAACAAAAAATCCTTACGGCCGCAGAGGCCAGCAAAGCCCTCGAACAACGCAACGCCCTCCTCGCTGCCGCGATTGAGTCATCGCCGGCTGGCGTCGTCATCGCGGATGCGACCAAGCCCAACAACCCTATCCTTTTCGTCAATAAATCTTTCACGACTATCACTGGCTATAGCGCTGAAGAAGTCACCGGCAAGAGCTGCCAGTTTCTGCAAGGCATCCACACCAACAAGGATGATATCCGAGCGCTGAACGCAGCCCTTAAAGCACGCCAGCCAGTCGAAATGACGTTGCTGAATTATCGCAAAGATCAAACCCCATTCTGGAACGAAATGCGGATCAGTCCGCTCTTTGACGCGGATGGCGCGATCAAAAACTTTATTGCGCTGCAGACTGATGTCACGGCGATGCACAACACGCAGGAAGCACTGAAAATCGCGAAGGAACAGGCAGAACGCGTGACCAGCGTCAAGAGCAACTTCATGGCCATGATGAGCCACGAAGTGCGCACACCGATCAATGGCATTCTCGGCACTTTGGCGCTACTCAATGATATGCCTTTATCGATGGAGGCCAAGCAACTTGCCGAAACCTCTTATCAATCCGCGAGCGCACTGCTCACCATCGTCAACGATATGCTCGACTTCAGTAAAATCGAAGCCGGTAAACTCGACCTGGAGGTAACGGATTTTGATTTGCATGCGCTGGTTGATGGTTGCCTGACATTGATGCAGCCGATTGTCGATAGCAAGAAGATCAGCCTCATGCTTGATTTCGATGCATCGGTGCCAAAACGTGTGGCCAGCGACCCAACCCGCATTAAACAGGTACTGCTCAACTTGATTTCAAACGCGGTGAAATTTACCGAAAAAGGTGGCGTGACCGTACGCGTCTCAAATCTCATGGCGGCGTCCAAGAGCGGGACAAGCGACGCGATTGTACGCTTTGAGGTTATCGATACTGGTATCGGCATGAGCCAGGACGGCATGACCCGCATTTTCACCGAATTTAACCAGCTCGACCCCAGTATTGCGCGGCGTTATGGCGGCACAGGCCTTGGCCTCGCCATCTGTAAACGGCTTATCAGTATGATGAATGGAGAAATCGAAGTTGAGAGCCGCCAAGGTGAAGGCAGTAAATTCTGGTTCGTATTGCCGCTGCGTGTCGCCGAAGCCGCTGCGTCTGAGCAACCCCAAACACCACTGAATCTTGCACTGCATGGCAGCGGCAAAATCCTGATTGTCGAGGATAACACCACCAATCAATTTGTGCTCACCAAGATGCTGGAGCGCGCGGGCTATACGTGCCATCTGGCCGAGAATGGCGCGATAGGGATTGAGAAGGTGCGATCGGAGAGCTTCGATCTTGTTTTCATGGATGTCTCCATGCCAGTCATGGATGGGCTAACTGCCACCCGCCAAATCCGGGCGTTGGGCGGCAAATATGCGACACTCCCGATTATCGCCATGACAGCGCAGAGCATGTCCGGCGACCGCGAGCGTTGCCTTGGCGCGGGCATGAACGATTACCTCAGCAAGCCGGTTGACCGGCAAGCCATGCTCCAAACCTTGCAGCACTGGCTCACGAGCAAGGCCGCCGCAAACACAGATGCATCAGCACCGGTCAATGATAACAGCCACGGGGCATCCCAAGACGGCACGCTCAACTGGCAAGTGCTACGACAGATGGCGACTGATGTCGGCCAAGACGCCGTCGGACGTCTTCTTGGCGTATTCGAGATGGATTTAAAACGTCGCATCCTGTCATTCCAGTCAGCACTCGCCGCCGAGGACTGGCTGACACTGGAACGCGAATCGCATACGCTGAAAAGCAGCTGCGCCAGCTGCGGGCTGCAAAAACTTTCCGAACGTATGCAAGCAATTGAAGTGGCGCTGCATAATGGCGACACATCCGCCGCCATTACCCAAGCCAGCGCCGTTGACCCACTGGTCACGGCAGCGCAGACTGCCCTAAAGCACGCCCAAAGCCAATATCAGGGAGAGAATCGTCCATGATGGAAGCCAGCATCACGCTGCAGACCGTTGCGCAAGAAGCCAGCGACCAGGATCGCGGCATCGCCCGCCTTGACCCCAGCGACCTGCGACGCCTCGGCCTCTCCGTCGGCGCGCGCCTCGCAATTAAAGGTGGCCGTACCATATATGTTACGGCCCACCCGGCGATGATGGATTACCGCAACCAGGGGATGATTTTGCTCGACGAGATGCAGCTGCATAATTGCGGCTGTAAAATCGGCGATCAACTCAAAATTATCCCTGCACCTAGCCTAGAACCACTCGCCACCCTGACGCTTGCGACCCAGCACGTGCTTGACACACGCGCTGCCAAAGCGCGCCTTAATATACTCCGCAGCCAGCTTGAAGGCCAAACGCTGAGTGTCGGCGATATCGTACGCCTCCGCATGGCTGACCAATATGACCTCATCGCACAGGTCACGGCAACCGATGGCGGCGCCCCAGGCATTGTGCGGCCTATGACAGCCCTCTCGGTTATGACCGCCCCCAGCGCGCGCAGCGTGCCCGCCGTTGCCAATGTCGGCGGCCTACGCCGAGAATTTTTCTGGCTTGAAGAATGGCTGCAATCGATTCAACGCCAGCCACTGAATAGCCAACGTGGCTTGGTGCTAGAAGGACCCGCCGGTAGTGGCAAGAGCATTCTCATAGAAGCGTTGGCGCAATATACTGGCACCTATCTCGATAAAATCAACGCGGCGCGCGTCATTGCCGACGATAACAGCGCGGCCAGCCTTTTTGAGCAGAGCTTTGCCACTGCCGCGAGCCAGTCTCCGGCCATCATCGTCATTGACGATATTGATATGCTGCTGCCGCAAACCGACAACTGGGCACAAAAAATTATCGCCAACCAGTTCTATGCCCAGTTGGATGCCTTACCGCGACAGGTGCCCGTTGCCGTCATTGGAATTGCCCATCAGCAAAACGCGCTCGACCCCGCCGCGCTCCGCCCGGGTCGTTTTGAACGCAGGCTCGTTATCGAAGCGCCAGACCATGCCAACCGTCTTGAGATCCTGGAAATCGTCACACGCGAATACCCCTTGGCCAACGATGTGCAGCTTGAACGTTTAGCAGCGCTGACACACGGATTCGTCGGCACCGATCTCACTGCAATGGTTCGGCAGGCGCAGCTGCGCGCCGAACGCAGCGGCAGACTCAAGGCGCGTGCAACAGGAGCAGCCCTACCTAAAACGCAACAAATCGCCATGCACCATTTCCGCGCTGCTCTGACCGAAATAGTGCCACACGGGCTAAGCGGTTATCACAGCGAGAGCGCAACCGTAAGCTGGCAAGATATTGCTGGCCTCGAAGATATCAAACAAACGCTGCGTGAAGCCGTCGAGCGCCCCATCAATTTTGGCCTCCTGCATGATAATAATGGTGCGCCGCCGCCCCATGGCGTTCTCGTCACCGGGGCATCGGGTACTGGCAAAACCAGCATTGTCCGTGCTTTGGCAAGCGCAACACGCGCACGTTTCATTCATGTCGATGCACGGCACGTAGCGCTGGCGGCAACCCCAGCGGAAACACTACGGCAAATCTTTATCAAGGCGCGTCAAAGTGCACCCGCCATGCTGTTCTTCGATAATATCGAAGCGATAACACCCAACAGCTTTACGCCAGATGATAAGAACGCAGTGGTCTTCAATGCTTTCCTACGCGAGTTTGACGCTACTCAGGACCTCATCGGCTTAACGATATTGGCAGCGACCAGCCATGCTGACCGGATTGATCACAGTTTGCTGCGCCCAGGACGCTTCGATTACGTCATCAATATTCCGCTGCCGGATTCCGTTACGCGGCGCAAAATCTTCGACTACCACGCCCATAAACTACCTTTGGCCGCGGACGTGAATTGTGACGAACTCGCCGAGGTGACGCATGGATTCTCGGGCGCGGATATCGAGGGCGTTTGCCGTCGCGCCGGACTGCTGGCACTCCGGCAGTCGGTCGCACAGCAGGACGGGCAGCTCGCGCCGCCGGTCGTGAATATGGCAATCTTTATGCAAATCTTGCGAGGGTGGCGGCGGTGACCATGCAACGCGCCTTTTTCACCGACCCCGACCAGGCGGTCGCCCATGTCATACAAATTTATGACACAAATACTGCTGCTTTACGCGAAAATTTCAAAGCCTTCGCGGCCGGTGCAGTTACCGAGACGCGACAGCGCATGTGTTATCCTTATGCCGCCGTCACAATCGAGGCGCTGCACCATATTGACCACCATCTTGCCTATGGCTTCATTGCGGGTCGTGGACGGTTTTTAAC
>JAGOHT010000139.1 GCA_017996055.1 Alphaproteobacteria bacterium | reverse complement strand
GCTTCGGCCATCACCTTGGGCTCGCAACCCGCGAGCTGCAGTGAGACCGGAAATTCGTCCGGGCTGTGCTGCGTCATGTGCAGGGTCTTGCGGTTTTCCCGCACCATCGCTTCGCTAGCGATCATCTCGGAAACCACCAGCCCAGCACCATGGCGCTTGACCAGCCGCCTGAACGGCATATCACTGACGCCAGACATCGGTGCCAGAATAACTGGCTCGGCGATGGTGACATTGCCAACCTGAATCGGCTTCAACCGCTGATTAGGCGTTTGCGCAACAGCTTGTGACATTTATGCAAGACCTGAACTGCCTAAAAATTAGGCAAGTGATAGCCTCAATTTTATCCACAGGCAAGAAAATGGTTTGCCAGCACAAAGGTTTTTGAATTAAGCCAAGGAGATGCAAAACAATCTTGCCCTTATCGTCGCGGCGGGCAGCGGCGAGCGCTTTGGTGGCGCTATCCCCAAGCAGTATATGGATCTGGCAGGCCAATCCATCCTGCGCCGCTCCGTGCTGGCCTTTCTGCAGCATCCCGATATTAAGACTATTCGGGTCGTTATTAACCCAAAACACCGCGCACTTTATGACGCCGCCGTCGGTGACCTCAAGCTACCCCAGCCGATAGAGGGCGGCAGGAGTCGCCAAGAAAGTGTGCTGCGCGGTCTGGAGGCTGTTGTACCCGATGCGCCAGACAATGTGCTCATTCACGATGCCGCCCGCCCCCTAATTGACGGCGCGACCATCAGCGCCGTCTGCACCGCACTGAAGGATAACACCGGCGCGATTGCCGCCAAACCATTGGTCGATACGCTGAAAAAGGGAAATGGCGATACCATTACATCCACCATCGACCGGAATAATTTGTGGCAAGCGCATACACCGCAGGGCTTCCATTTCGCGGTAATTCTGGCTGCGCATCGCAAAGCAGCGGGAGCGCAACTCACCGATGACGCCGCCGTGGCGGAAGCCAGCGGCATACCTGTCACGCTGGTACAGTCCAATCCTGACAATATGAAGGTCACCAATCCTGACGATTTAGGCCGCGCCGCGCGGCTTTTGGGGCAAGCTATGGATGATATCCGCACCGGTTTCGGTTTTGACGTACACCGCTTAATTCCGGGCACCCACACAAACCTTTGTGGCGTCAAGATTCCACATTCCCACATGCTGGAGGGACACTCCGACGCCGATGTCGCACTTCATGCGGTATGCGATGCGCTCTTCGGCGCGCTCGGCGATGGCGATATCGGGTCACACTTTCCTCCCAGCGATATGCAGTGGAAGGGCAAGGAAAGCAGCCATTTCGTGCACTATGCCGTGAATAAAGTACGTCAGCGCGGTGGCGTCATCAGCCATGTTGATGTCACTATCCTAGCTGAGCGCCCGAAAATCGCCCCGCACCGCGAGGCTATGCGGGCACGGCTCGCTGAAATGCTGGAGGTTGACCTCTCACGCATCGGTGTGAAGGCGACGACGACGGAAAGGCTCGGCTTCACCGGCCGTGAAGAAGGCATTGCAGCACAAGCGGTTGCAACGATACGGTTGCCAAACGTCTAATTTAATACCCCGTAGAAATCAGGTTCACCGCATCGACAATCCGTCCCGTCTGCTGATTAACCAGAACGATGTCATTGTCGATCTGCGCATAATAATAGCCATAAGGCGGATGCAGCTGCGCGGCTAGGTACGGAGGCAGCGGCTCAAGCACAACACCCTGTTGCACAGTGTTGCCAATATAGTAGCGGCGCACATAATTCTGCGGTACGCAGCCGTTGTCGCTGACAATCACGCCAGGCGGACAATAGCCAGGGCGTATATTCTGCCGCAAATAGTCGGCAAGAATTTGTTGATCCTGCAACACAATAATCCGGCCAGGGGCAGGCACATAGATAGTCGTGTAACCCCGAATGACGATGTTGCCATTCTTATCACGCTCATGATGGTCACGGTGATGCCTTTGGTCACGATCACGACCACGGCGATCGTCATCATCATCCTTGTCATGGGACGGGCGCGGATCAACAACTTGAGTTCTAAAATCGGCAGCGTGGACATCGGTGCTTAGGAGCAAGGTGAGTAAGGCAAATGACAGGCAAGTCCCTAAACGTAGTTGCGATTTTTCCATGACAATCTCCTTGTTGCTTCTGTTAAGTAGAAACGAGGAGTGTGGCGAATTGATGTCTAGAGTACAGGCACACCCTGCTGAAAATTAGCATTAAGATACAGCCAGATAACACATACCGTTCAAGTAGAGGTTGCGGGCTTACTGACACGAAATATCACCAAACCAGCCAGTATGACCATTGCAGCTCCTATGACGACACCCAACGCTGGAACGCTGCGCCAAATTATAAAACCGAAAAATGCGCCAGAAATTATCTGCGTGTAATGATAGGGCGATACAATCGCTGCAGGGGCTATACGCAGCGCTGCATTCGTCATGAGAAAACCCGCGCAGCCAAAGACACCGGAGAGCGCCGCCAGCAACACGCCCGTCAACGTAAATTCTGTATGCCCTTGCCAGAGCATCATCGCGACCGCCACCGGCAGCACCAGAGCATCCGGCCACAAAGTCAGGGCAAAGTTATTCTCGTTGCGCGCCTGGCGCGTCATCACTGCAATGGCGGAATAGAACAGCGCATTCAATACAGCAGCCAAAATACCATAGTAAGTCACGGCTTCATTATGCCCCAGCCCCTGCCGCATGGTTTGCGTAGCCACCACAATCCCGCCGAACCCGAAGAGAGTTGCCAAGGTCACGACATGGCCAGCCCTTTCTCGCAGCACGATGCGCTCTATGAGCGCAATGAACAGCGGTGAGAGAAAGACAATCATATAAAAGCTGGTAAGCGGCAGATACTTTAAAGCCTCAATACAAAAATAAAAGACGAAGACGCAAAAGATAGCGCGGATAAAATGAAAACCAGGTCGTGTCGTGCGCAACTGCGTCAAACCACCGGGTGCACGCGCCGTCAGCAGCAATGTGCAGCAAGCACTAAAAAGTACACTAAGAGCCATCACGGTGGCCGATGATAATGTTTCTGTCGCCCATTTGATGCAGGCGTCCGAAGCCGCCCAGGCTGTGAAGCCCGCGCAAGATAGAATAATACCGCGCAGATGGTTCTGCTGCGGGCTGGTCATTAAATTGGGATAGTCTTCGGCTTAGTCCGCATGAGCCAAAAGACAACGAAAAGCCGTGTTACCCAGATGGCGGTAAACACTGAGGTAACAGTGCCGATGGTAAGCGTCACGCCAAAACCTTTAATCGGTCCAGTGCCGAAGAACATGAGCAGCACAGCCGAGATCAAAGTTGTGATGTTGGCGTCCATAATAGCTGGCAAGGCATGACGATACCCAGCATCGACGGCAGCAATCGGCGAACGCCCCAGTCGCATTTCTTCGCGGATACGCTCAAACACCAGCACATTGGCATCAACCGCCGTTCCGATAGTCAGCACGATACCAGCGATCCCCGGCAAGGTTAGCGTCGCTTGCAAAATGGAGAGAATTCCAAAAATCATGGCGATATTCACGATAAGCGCCAGTGTGCCGAATATACCGAACAGCCCATATGACAGAATCATAAACAGTACAACCAGACCAGTGCCAACCAGCGCTGCACCCGCGCCAGATTTGATGGAGTCCGCACCCAAGCCGGGACCAACAGTCCGCTCCTCTAATATCTTGATTGGCGCAGGTAGCGCACCCGCGCGCAGAAGCAAGGCCAAGTCCTTGGCTTCCTGCAGAGCAAATGAACCCGTAATCTGGCCATTACCCCCGAGAATAGGCTCGCTGATGCGCGGAAAACTGATGACCTTATTATCGAGAACGATGGCAAACATCTTGCCGACATTGTTGCGTGTCGTCTCTCCAAACTTACGCGCACCGGTCGCATCAAAACGGAATGAAACTGAAGGCTGATTATACTGGTCAAAGTTGGGCTGGGAATCGACCAGCGTTTCGCCCGAAACCATCACCCTTTTTTGCACAACAACATTCGGCAATCGCGTGTCATTAGTTGGCAACTTCTCAGTGCCGGGCGGTACGTTCAAGTTTGGCGTTCCTGCCAGCTGGGCAGTCGCCATTTCATCGACGAGCCTGAAAGACATCTTCGCGGTAGTACCAAGCAACGCCTTGATGCGTTGCGGGTCATCGATACCCGGCAGCTGCACGAGGATACGGTTCTCGCCCTGGCGCTGAATCGATGGCTCCTTTGTGCCGCTTTCGTCAACGCGACGCCGCACGATTTCCATCGATTGGTCAAGCGCCGCCAGCTTGCGCTCCCGCACATGATCTTCACGGATGGCCAGTGTCACCATCGCCCCTTCAACACTAACTTTGATATTGCTATCAAATGTCACAGAATCACGCGCAGCATCTTGCTGGGTCGGGTCGGTGACACGGAAGCTGACTTTGCCGTCACGCAAACCAAGTTCAGTATAGTTGATTTTCGCCTTCCGTAATATCGACCGCACTTCGTCTTGCAAAGAAGCGAGCGAGTCGGCAACAACAGCATCAAGATCAACTTCAAGCAGCAGGTGCGACCCGCCCCGCAAATCCAACCCCAAATTCACAGATTGTTGCGGCGCGATAGCAGGCATATTCGCCTGCAACCAAAGCCGCGCTTGCGGCGACAAGGCATTCGGCGCGGCATAAAGCAGCGAAATAACGCAAGCCAGAATAATCAGAATGATCTTCGAACGCGAAAGATGAACCATTGCGTCAAACTCCGCGCGGCTTAAGCCGATTTGCTCTTATCAGGTTCATTCGCATTCGCCGGCGCATCGGCGCGACCAACGACGCCGGAGATAGAGGCGCGCTGCACTTTGATGCGCACATTATCTGCGATCTCGACAACCAAGACATCATCGCCTTCCAGCTTGATGATAGTGCCGAAGACGCCGCCACCAGTAATGATGCGATCGCCGCGCCGCAGCTCGCGCACCATCTTCTGGTGCTCGGTGAAACGCTGCTGCTGCGGCTTGATGAGCATGAAATACATCAGCGCCACAATACCGATCAGCGGCGCAAACTGAATCAGCGTGTCCATACCGGACGATTGCGGCACGGCAACGGCGCTGGCAGCATCAGCCGCCCAGGCGGAGGAAATCAGGTTGAAAGACATGGCAAGACCTTACGGAAAGCACGCAACAGCGCAAAGCAGGTGGCGACTATAGCGGCGGCGGCCTAGAACCGCCAAGCCTTAATTTATGGCTCAGGCTAAATGGGCGCGCAACATCCACAGGGTCTTGTCATGCTCCGTCCGGCGCTGAATCAGCAAATCATCCGTCACTGCATCAGCTGCGGCGGCCGCGGCGACCCGTGCCGCCTCAATGCTGACCAGGACAGCCTCATGCGCCTTGACCAAATCGGCCAGTATCGCCGGGGCACTCTGCGGCTTGGTGCCGCTTTCCGTGACGCTGCTTAAGTTAAGCAGCTGCGTCATACTGCCGGGTGCAAGCTGCCCCAAGGCTCGAATCCGCTCAGCCAACTCATCGGCTGCGGCGAAAAGCCCAGTATATTGCCCATCAAACAAGGCATGCAGCGCAGAAAAATGCATCCCTGTCACATTCCAGTGATATCCATGCGTCTTGACCGCCAGCACATAGGTATCGGCCAGAACGACACCCAAAGCCTTTGGCAAATCGTTGGAATGACTAGCTTTCTTGACCATCGTGTTGCCTCGCAGATTGTGGAATAATTCTAAGATAGCATGGTCTAGGTAAAAATCCATGAGGGAGCCAGGCCAATTAACTCATTGCAACTATTGATGCTCTGCCACAATCAATAATTCGGCTGTATAATCCGCAAAGATTTTTTTAGGAGAATAAATGTCACGCCCGTTTTTGAGCACCGCCACCGCAACCATTCTTTCCATTGGTGCT
>JAGOHT010000138.1 GCA_017996055.1 Alphaproteobacteria bacterium | reverse complement strand
CACATTATCGGCGCTCGTGTCAGGCTCGGCGCGTAATGCGCGAGTCTCAGCCTGGCGGCGTTGTGCCATCTCCTGGTGATGGACGAAATGCGCCTGGATATCCTCGCCTGGACGAATATAGACCGTACCTTGCTCTCCATCCATGATGATGGCATCGAGTGGCTCCAGCCGGTTGAGAACACCTTCGCATTGGCCGATGACTGGAATATCGAAAGCCTTGGCGATGATGGCGACATGACTCGCCATTGTGCCGGTTTCCAAAATCAGGCCGCGTAACTTCTTGCGGTCATAGTCCAGCAATTCGGCGGGGCCGAGGCTGCGGGCAATCAAAATCGCATCGTCCGGCAGGGTCGCGGCGGCAGTGGCCGAGCGGCCTGAGAGATGATGCTGCAGCCTGTCGACCATATCGTCAAAATCGGCCAGTTTTTCTCGAATCATTGGGTCGGCAATTTGTCCGAAGCGGGCGCGGTAATCATTCTGCACCTTTTGCACCGCAGCTTCGGCGGTCAAACCCTGGCGAATAGCGTCATCAAGCTTGCCGATCCAGCCACTATCAGCGGCGATGAGACGATAGGCGTCAAAGATTTCCAACGCGGAATCGGCCGCATGAAGCTGGGGCGTCGCCAACAGCGTATCAATCTCGTTGAGCAGTGCCTTGATGGCGGCATGCAGCCGTTCGTGCTCTTGTTCAGCATTCTCGGCGACCATCTCGCGTAACGTGATTTGCGGGCGATGCAGCACGGCACGTCCGGCCGCCATCCCGGCATTGAGCCCGATACCATCGATCTGTGTTGGGCGCAGGGCAGGGTCGCCGGCGGTTACCGCTTCGCTGCTTGGCACGAGCGCGTCCTGCGCCGTCATCTCGGCGATGACCATGGCAACGGTTTCAAGCAGTTCGATAGCGTCTTCGCTATAATGGTGCTTGGCTTTATGTTGAATGGCGAGAACGCCGCGCACACGCCCACTCCGTAAAATCGGCACGCCCATCATCGACTGAAACGGGTCTTCACCGGTTTCTGGACGATAGACGAAGTTCGGATGCGCACGGGCATTGGCGAGCGCCAGCGGTGCCGCCTGTGCCGCAATTGCGCCGATAATACCTTCGCCATTTTGCAGACGAGTGACATGCACGGCTTCCTGCCGAAGACCGTGGGTCGCGAACAGCTCAAGAATCTCACCAGCTCGCATGATGTAGCAGGAGCAGACATCGGCGTGCATCTCGGCGGCGATGAGCGTGACGATTTTGCGCAAGCGGCCGCGTGCGTCACCGCTTCCGGCCATTACGTCGCGTAAGCGTTTCAGCAGACGTCGCGGGTCAGCCGCGGGTGAGGATGCGGCCGCGCCGCTCACTTAACCTCCGGCGTAGTGAGCGCAGCTTCGGCCTGTCCCACCAGTTCGGCGAGAATTGTGGCGACCGGCTGGATGCTCTTGACCATGCCGACGCTTTGCCCGGCCATCAGCGAGCCATTCTCGACATCACCGTCAATCACCGCGCGGCGCAACGCACCAGCCCAATAATGCTCAATCTCCAGCTGCGCGGCTTCTTTGGTGAGTTCGCCCGCATCGAAGCGCGCAATTACGTCGCGCTGCTTGGCCATGAAATTGCGGGTGCCGTTATTGACGATGGCGCGCACGGGAATGACCGGAAAACGGGCATCCAGTTGCACCGTGGGCAGCGCATCGCGCGCGGCGGCGCGGATGAACGCTTGTTTGAAATTTGGGTGGGCGATGGATTCTTCTGCGCAGACAAAGCGCGTGCCGAGCTGCACACCCGCGGCACCTCGTTGTAGGTAAGACAGGATAGCCTCGCCGCGACCAATCCCGCCCGCGACAAACACCGGCACTTCGCTGATTTCCGGCAGGATTTCCTGCGCCAAGACCGAAGTGCTGACCGGGCCGACATGGCCGCCCGCCTCCATACCCTCTATCACCAACGCATCCGCACCATGTTTGACCAATCGCTTGCCGAGCGCGACTGCGGGGGTGAAGCACATCACCTTGCGTCCAGCATCTTTGATGAGCTTAATGGCCTGCGCTGTTGGCACACCACCAGCAAGGACAAAGTGCGAAACGTTGTTGGCAAGACAGACCGCGATCAGCTCTTCATGCTGTGGATGCAGCGTGATGAGGTTGACGCCGAAAGGCTGTTTGGTCAGCGCCTGCGTTGCCTTGATTTCGGCATCGAGGATGGCAGGCGGCATCGCGCCAGAAGCCAATACGCCGAAAGCACCGGCATTCGAGAGCGCGGCGACTAAATTCCGTTCGGAAACCCACGTCATCGCCCCCCCCATGATGGCGAGCGGCGTACCGAGGAATTCGGCACCGCGTTGCCCAAGCTGCGCGAGTGTGGGGGAGACTTTGATCATGCCGCCTTGTCGAGCCCATAAGCAGCGTGCAGGCTGCGTAGCGCCAACTCGGTATATTCTTCGCCGATGAGGACGCTGGTCTTTATTTCCGAGGTCGAGATAACCTGGATGTTGATGCCTTTTTCAGCGAGAGCCTTGAACATCGTGGCCGCCACCCCGGCGTGGCTACGCATCCCGATGCCAACGATGGAAATTTTCGCGACATTGGCGTCAGTGCGCAATTCTGCGAAACCCAGCGTCTTCTCATGTTGCTTGAGCACGTCTGTGGCGCGCGCCAAATCGCCCTTGGTAACGCTGAAGGTCATGTCGGTCGTCTTGCTGTCGGGTGATGCTGTTTGCACAATCATATCGACATTGATTCCGGCCTCGGCCAGCGGGCTGAACACGGCTGCGGCGATGCCCGGGCGGTCGGGGATTTGCAGCAACGAGATGCGTGCTTCGTCACGCGTATGGGCGATGCCGGTGATCAGCTGGGATTCCATGTTGGGTTCTTCTTGCGTCATCAGCGTTCCCGGCAGCGCGCTGCCGACCTCATTGCCAAAGGTTGATAAAACTTGTACCGGCACACGATAACGCATGGCCAGTTCGACCGAACGGGTTTGCAGCACCTTCGCACCGAGCGATGCCAGCTCCAGCATTTCTTCATAGCTGATGGTTTTCAGCTTGCTGGCCTGCGGCACGATGCGCGGGTCGGTCGTGTACACCCCGTCGACATCCGTATAGATATCGCAGCGGTCAGCCTTCAACGCCGCCGCCAGAGCAACCGCTGACGTGTCGGAACCACCACGGCCAAGCGTGGTGACGCGGCCTTCGGCGCTGATGCCTTGGAAGCCGGCCATCACCGGCACGATGCCTTCGGCAAGATTGGCCAGCATTTCTTTGGTGTCGATGCCGTCGATACGCGCTTTGCCATGGCTGTTGTCGCTCCGAAGCGGCACTTGCCAGCCTTGCCAGGAGCGCGACCGGATGCCGCGTTGCTGCAACGCCAGCGCCATCAAGCCGCTCGTCACCTGTTCCCCCGTCGTGACAACGGCGTCGCATTCCTGAGGATCGGCGAGTGGTGCAATACTGCGGCACAGGCCGATAAGGTGATCGGTCTGCCCCGACATGGCCGAAACCACCACGGCGACCTGGTGGCCGAGTTTGACTTCCGCCGCAACCTTTGCCGCCGCGTTTTTAATCCGCTCGACGTCGCCCACCGAGGTGCCGCCGAATTTGAGAACCAAGAGCGCCATTTGCCTGTGACCTTCCTTGCAATAGCCCGCTATTTAGAGCATTTTCCGATAGGATGGAATCATAATTTATTGTGGAAAATAGACATTTTACCGGTTTATCTTACGGTACCGGCCTGCTTGGCGGGCAGAAGGACGAAAATGGTCAAAGCAGCGCGGGGCAGTGACAAGGGAGCGGCGGCGGTTTCGGCGGCTGAAGTGGCGCGTTTTGCGGCTCTAGCACCCGCCTGGTGGGATGAAAATGGCCCGCTCGCGCCCTTGCACCGGTTAAACCCGACGCGCTTGCGCTTTATGCGCGCCGCAATGGAATCCCATTTCGGCCTGGCAGTCAAAGCTGCTCAACCGCTGCTGGGACTACGTGTGCTTGATATCGGTTGCGGCGCGGGCATCGTTAGCGAACCGTTGGCGCGGTTGGGGGCAAAGGTCACCGGTATCGATGCAGGCGCTGAGACGATTGCCGCCGCTAAAAGCCATGCCACAGCTCAAGGCCTGACGATAACTTATCGTCAGGCGCTTATTGCTGACATGTTGCAGGAAAAGTCTCGTTTCGATGTCGTCTGCGCGCTCGAAGTTCTGGAGCATGTGCCGGATGCGGCGCAGTTTGTCCGTGAGGCTGCCGCGCTGGCGCGTCCGGGGGGGCTGACGATTTTTGCCACGCTCAACCGGACACCGAAGAGTTACGCGCTCGGCATTGTCGCAGCCGAATATCTTCTGCGTTGGGTGCCGCGCGGTACCCACCACTGGCGCAGCTTTGTGCCGCCATCTGATTTGGCGCGCTGGCTGCGCGCGGCGGACTGCCGCGTCACGGCGCTGAGCGGAATTCGCTACGATGTGTTAAGCCAGGAATTCTGCCTTGATGCAAAGGATGTTGCGGTGAATTATCTGCTGGCGGCGGCGAAGGACTGATTAACCTGCCGTTGCGGCGCAGGTCTTTGCGCGATGGTGGCGCGCGGCTGCAGGCGGTGATGGCGCGACCAGCAGCGCCTGCGCGTCAGCAAGATTAAACTGACGGCCAATCAAATCCGGTTGCGTGGTCCGCACGGCTTCAATCGCTTCAACAAGTTTGCCGAGACGCTTTGTCATCGGGCGTTGGGGCAAATGTTGTTCGGCATGGGCGACAGCAACTGTCGCATTGACTATGGTTTGCAAGCGTGTTTCCGGTGTCGCGCCGAAGACAATTTTTTTCAGGTGCTGTTTGCCCCGTGCGACGCGTAGCCGATAGAGGCTGGCCTCACGCTCAACAATTTCATGCAAAGGCTGCCGTTGCTGGCTGCCTTTGTCGCCGCACAGCGCGAGAATCATTTTGTCGAGCGGGTCGGGCGTGCCCAGCGTGGCTGAAGAGCTAAGCGGTTGCTTCGCGACGCTGGCGACATTTTCAAGCAGTTTGAGCATTGTGCCGCTACTGGCGACCTCACGGAGATGCCGCTGCAGATTTTCGGTCGTCTCATCGACGACATAAGCTAACTGTGTCGGTGCGAGCGTCATGGTGATCCGCAAGCTAATTACGTCCTCATCATGGCGGGTCGCGGTTGCAAAATCTTTAATATTGCGATGCAGCAACAGTATATAAGGCGATGTAATTAATGGATAATTTTACTAAACCTTATCTTAAATGCGCTACAAAGTCTGAGGCGCTTGATAATGACGGTCATGGTGCAGGCTTGGCAGCATCTGGCGCACACGGCCAATATCGGCCAGGTTGAGATCGGCGAAAATAATCGTCGGCATATCACCGCCTTCCGCCAAAATAGCACCCCAAGGGTCAACAATAATGCTGTGGCCAAAGGTACGCCGCCCGCCGGAATGGGTACCGCACTGGGCAGGCGCTATAATAAAGCAACCGCTTTCAATGGCGCGGGCACGCAACAGGCTGTGCCAATGAGCCTGACCAGTGGGCACGGTGAACGCAGCAGGCGCGGTAATGATACCGGCACCGGCCTTGGCTAAATCACGATACAGCGCGCCGAAACGCATATCGTAACAAATCGTGAGGCCTAAGCCGCCAAAGGGCGTCTTGACCAGGACAGCAGCATCACCTGGTGCGACCGTGTCAGACTCGCGGTAATGCTCGCCGCCCGGCAGCTGGGCGTCAAACAAGTGTATTTTGTTGTAGCGCGCCGCGATGCTCCCATCCGGCGCAAAGAGATAGGAGCGGTTATTGACCTTGCCGTCATCTCGCATGATGGTCAGGCTGCCGCAAAGAATCCAGGCCTGTAATGTCTTGGCCTCAGCCGCCAAGCAGGGTATGGCAGGGTGACTTTCTTCCGGTAAGGCGCTGGCGCGGCGCTGTGCATCATCG
>JAGOHT010000137.1 GCA_017996055.1 Alphaproteobacteria bacterium | reverse complement strand
ATCCGACGGTCAAAACGCCAAGGAACAGCATGACAGCCCAGAAACCTGCCCACCCCAATGCTCCCAACGAGACCGCCCAGGGGAACAGGAAGACAACCTCAAGGTCAAAAATAATATAAAGGATAGCGACGAGATAAAACCGGACATCGAAGCGATGCCGTGCATCGGAAAAAGCTGCAAACCCGCATTCATAGGCGGAGTTTTTTTCCGCATCCGGCTTTTGTTTGCCAATCAAAAAAGATAGCCCGACAGCGGCACAAGCGACAATAATTGCGACCACCAGGAACAAAAGAATGGGAAAATAGGCGGTCGCTAAATCGGTGGAATCCACTGCTGCAAGCAAAACTTTGTCACTATCCATTCAGGCACCTGTTGGGGCGAGCACGGCGACTGAGCCATGCCACGGCAGAATTTCCAAGACGCCGCCAAATTCAACTGGCAGCTAATAAGTATCGGCGAACGTTACCGCAGGCGCAAATTACGCCTTTATGACCGAAAATCAAGGCTTAACGCGGCGCTTTGCGCCAATCCCCTCCTGCCGCGCTCTTCGCGCAACAAGGCTGCAGAATTGAGAGTCATTCTTATCTCATGAAGACTTTGTTACCAAGGTGGGCTTCTACACCATTTCTGGACAAATAACCTGCGATCATCACAGTCTGCTGCGACAGATTCTGCATCGCGCTTCGTTTTCTTGCAAATTAGATGGAGTTGTTATGCGCTGTATCCTGTCGTGCCTTCTGCTTTTTCTTTCCCTCCCTGCCACGGCGGACGTTAACCGGACAAGCGGCATTCACTATGGGCCAGACGAAAAGCAGATTGTTGATATCTATCAGCCTGACACTTGCCGTGCCCGCACCTGCCCCGTTACCCTCTGGGTGCATGGCGGTGGCTGGCGCCATGGTGATATGACGGGCAAGGCAGCCGCTGGACTGTTCGACGCATGGTCGAAACAAGGCATTGTCATGGTTGGAGTCAATTACCGGCTTTCCCCACAGGTCATGCATCCCGCCCATGTGCAGGATGTTGCTGCAGCCATCAACTGGGTCACGCGTAACATCCATCGCTACGGCGGTGATCCGCGCCGCATCTCGCTCCTTGGGCATTCGGCAGGAGCGCATCTTGTCGCTCTCGTTGCCACGAACCCAACTTACCTTGCGGCCTACAACCTTTTGCCTGGCACGGCATTGGCGAATGTTTTCCCGATAGACACGGCCAGTTTCGACCTGACCGATCCCAGCCGTTTCGTAAAAAGACTTACAAAATCTGCGTTCGGCGTGGATGAAGCCGTGCTGCGCGAGGCTTCCCCGAACTGGAACGTCCGCCCTGGCGGCTCCTATCCGGCCTTTATCATCGCCGCTGCTGCAGCGCGCGATGACGCTATCGATACCAGCCGGATTTTACAAGGCAAGCTGCGTCAAGCAGGCACTTCCGCCGAACTGCTCGTGATGGATTACGATAAAGGGCAGATGAAGTCCCATGGCGCTATCGCCAAAGATTTAACCAACCTTGACAGCCGGATGACCAGACGTCTGCTCAACCGGGTGCTTGGCAACGACTAAGCCAACGAACTTAGGTTGAGAAAGATTTCGTAAATATGGCGCGAGCGACGGGACTTGAACCCGCGACCTTCGGCGTGACAGGCCGACGCTCTAACCAACTGAGCTACGCCCGCGCATAGAAATGACCAAGGTCGAGGCGTGGTCATAGGGCAAATGCCCCATGCCTGTCAAATATTTGCTGAACTTTTATGGAAATATCTTGTTGTCCTGACTTTCCCTAAGTATTTGCCAGAAAACAAGATTAAAACGCCAAATGTTCCAAGGTAGAATCCAAGTTCATGCCACCAGGCTTAACCCAACAATACCGGCATAAGGAAACTCTGACGGTATGTGATCGCATAGTAGGTCTAGGACTCATTTACCTGCAGTCCAGCGACAAATTCAGTGAATGTATTCGCTAGGATCTGTAGATCCCCACCGCTATCAACTTTACCGTCCCAATTCCCTTCAGGTTCATTCTCATGATCCCAAAAATAGACTCGCCCCCTAGATTCCCCCTGCAGGCCAAGGCAAATAGCATTCCCAAACGGGTCATCCATAATCCATAGTAGCGCATCAGGTATCCGCCCCTCATAACAACTTCTTATTTTTATAAGGGAAAAATAGGATTCCTGTCGAAAGCCTCCTATGTGATGCACGCCGGCATCCGCCTTCTCACCGGTTGGCGTTGGACCAACAAACCATAACATTCCACCGAGGAAGCCGCCGTTACATTCAATAAGGAATTCTCGGTAGTCATCGGGCAGTCTGGCACCCAGTGCTTTCTCGAAGGCAAGCAGCTCACTCTCGGGCGCAGGTGGCTGCTTGTCATTGACCATCTCAATGAATTTTTCTAGCGTCATACGAGATCAAATCTTGTCGTGACCTTAGTCTCTGATGTCCGTCTGGGTTTCACCCCGCCCCTCTCCGCGCGCGCAGGCGCGCAAACATTACTCCGAGAGAGTCGGCAAGAGCATTTCTGGTAGGCAGTGAGGGTTTCGAACCCCCGACCCTCTCGGTGTAAACGAGATGCTCTACCGCTGAGCTAACTGCCCGTCCAGAATGTTTGCTTTATATCAGGCTGTAGGGCTTTTACCAGCCCGATTTGCCCACCAGGCTTTGAACCGCGCGATGCCAACGCTCGCCGCCTGGCGCACGCTAGCGCTGAAGCGCTGAACAGCCGGATACCAGGACGCGTTGGTGACTTTGGTGACGATCCGGTCACGGAACCCCTTAATGATAGCAATCTGTTGTCCAACCCAGGCATCGACGGCGCGAACGCGCGGATAGGCGGCGATAACCTTCGCACGGGCAGCATACCAAGTCATATGTGCCCAGTATCCGAAGCTCAGCTTGGCTAAAACCGTGGTTAGGAAAGCGAGCAGCAGTCCACCCTTGCTATAGGCCAGCAGGACGATGATCTTCGAGAGCTCAAGTAGGCTAAGGCAAAGCAATGAAAGCGCCAGCCCTAGTGAAGGCGACAGGGAACCAACGAATACTTTATACCGATGGATGAAGCGCTGTTGCGCCAGCCAGCGTGCGACCGATTTGACCGGACCGAACAGCAGCGTAACGACGATGTAAAGAAAGCCAAAGATATGTCCGGCCACATGCGCGAAATGGTTGAACTGCTCCGCGCGCGCTTCAGACTCTTGCTGCTTGGATGTGGGCTCTTCGGACATGACGCTCTCTTACCATAAAACAAAGGCCGTGGAGAAGACTCCCCACGGCCTTAAACGGTTGCGACCAAAAGTGGTCTTACGCCTTCTTCTTGGTGCCGTTGACGGTTTCCTTGAGCTGCTTACCTGCACGGAACTTCGGCTGCTTGCTCGCCTTAATCTTGATGGCTTCACCGGTTTGCGGATTGCGGCCAGTGCCAGCAGCGCGCTGCGAGACATAAAAATTGCCGAAGCCGACGAGGCGTACTTCGTCGCCCTTCTTCAGCGCGGTTTCAATTACATCAAACACACTGTCGATGACTGTCGAAACGGCGGCCTTCGACATATCGAGCTTCGCCATGGATTTGCTGTCGGCGACGGCAGCAATGAATTCGTTCTTGTTCACTGGAGTATCTCCCCGTTTGAGTGAAGCGATGAATATATATATTTATTGACCGCGAATCGCGCCTGGGGCGAAGCTGCGGACGCCCAAACTTTAGGCCTCCATTTTCTTACCTGTCAACGCTGTGACGTCGAAAAAACAGCGGATATCTGGGGATTTTTCGGTTGCAGCGACAAGCGCGCAGCAACTTTGTGCAGCGTTAAACACATTGTGTTTGATGAAGCAAGGGCGGCAATGCCTTGATTTGCCTTAACGCTCACCTAAACGGCAACAGGCGATTAAATCATCGCCATGCCGCCATTCACATGCAGCGTCTGGCCCGTGACATAGCGCGCCTCTTCGCTTGCCAGATAAACGCAGGCGCCGGCGATATCGGCAGGTGAGCCCATCGTGCCCAGCGGAATTGCCCCCATAATCTTCTGCTTCTGGTCGTCGGTCAGCACATCGGTCATTGCGGTCTGGATGAAGCCAGGCGCGACACAATTTACCGTGATACCGCGCGGAGCGATTTCCTGCGCCAGCGATTTGCTCATGCCGATGAGACCCGCCTTGGACGCTGCGTAATTCGCCTGGCCGCCATTCCCAGTCACGCCAACCACGGATGTAATGTTGATAATGCGCCCCCAGCGGCGGCTCATCATGCCTTTCATCGCGCCACGAATAAGGCGGAAAGCGGCGGTGAGATTGACATCAATCACCGCCTGCCAGTCTTCATCTTTCATGCGGAGCGCCAGACCATCGCGCGTTAGACCGGCATTATTAATGAGGATATCAACGCCTGCGCCAAGCTGTGTCTCGGCGTCTTTCAAAAGCTGCGCTGGCCCAGCAGGGTCGCTGAGATTGGCCGTGACGACGAAGCTCCCCTCTCCCAGCTCGGTTTGCAAAGCCTGCAACGTCGCCAGCTTGGTGCCGGAGAGCACGACGCGGGCGCCCTGCTTATGCAGGCTGCGGGCAATCGCCGCGCCCAAACCGCCCGATGCGCCGGTGACGAGCGCATTCTTTTCCTTGAGATCGAACATCATGAAAATCCTTTATGCTGCTGAAATAGTTTTTGCAAAAGCTTCAATCTCCTGCGGTGTATGCAACGCCACGGCGGTGACCTCGCGGTCAATGCGCTTCATCAGCCCACCGAGCACCGCACCCGCGCCGCACTCAACAATGTGCCCAACGCCCTGCGCCTTAAGATAGAGCATCGATTCGCGCCAGCGCACTGCGCCCGTCACCTGCTGCACCAACAGCGCACGAATCTGCGCAGGTTCCTGCACCGCCTGCGCTGTGACATTCGCGATGACTGGCACAGCGGGTGGGATAATAGTGACCTTTTCCAGGGCGGCCTGCATGACATCCGCCGCAGGCTGCATCAAACTACAATGAAACGGCGCGCTGACCGGTAATTTCACGCTGCGCTTGAAGCCACGCTCAGCAGCAATAACGATGGCGCGATCAATCGCGCCCATATGGCCGCTAATCACCACTTGCCCAGGGGCGTTATCGTTCGCTGCCGCACAAACTTCCTGCTTGCCTTCCGGCGTTTTGCAGGCTGCGGCAGCGATTTCCTCAGCCTGAGCGACCTCAACTCCCAGCAAAGCCGCCATGCCGCCGACACCAACCGGCACCGCCGATTGCATCGCCGCGCCACGCTGGCGCAGCAAGCGTGCCGTATCAGCAAGTGTAAAAGCGCCGGTGGCGCAAAGTGCCGAATATTCACCCAAACTATGCCCCGCGACAAAATGCGCCAATTTGTCAAACGTTAGGTTGCCTGCACCCTGCCGCAATACCCGCAGAACGGCAACGCTCACGGCCATCAAAGCGGGCTGGGCATTCGTGGTCAGACGCAGCTCCGCTTCGCCGCCCGCGAACATAAGCGCGCTCAGCATTTGTCCGAGTGTGTCGTCAACTTCCTGAAAAACCTCCCTCGCTACCGGAAAGGCCTCCGCCAATTCCTTGCCCATACCGATAAACTGGCTCCCCTGACCGGGGAAAACAAAAGCACGCATCGTCACGAACTCACCTGAAAATATGCTCAAAGGCAGGAAATTGCCCTGCACTCAAGCCGCTTGCCAAAGCGAAGTCAAGATTGTCTATTGCTGCCTAGGTCAACAAATATGGAAATGCCATGATCATCGTCACCGGCGGCGCCGGATTTATCGGCTCCAACCTGGTTGCTGCGCTTGAAGAGGCGGGACATCGTGTCGTCGTCAGCGACTGGCTCGGCACGGATGAAAAATGGCGTAATCTCGCCAAGCGCAATCTGGAAGACTGTGTGCGGCCGGAAGACCTACCCGCCTTTCTCGACCGCCACGCTAAAC
>JAGOHT010000012.1 GCA_017996055.1 Alphaproteobacteria bacterium | reverse complement strand
CTATAAGCCTGCGTCTGCGCCTGCCCCATATAGCTACGGTCGGCACGGTCAAGCGACACACCGATTTCGTTGCCCGCCCAGCCACCAAGCAGAACGCCTGCCACGGTCGCAATCGTCTTGCCGGTGCCGCCGCCAAACTGGTTGCCAAGGAGCCCCCCGAGCGCCGCGCCACCAGCGGTGCCAACAGCCTGCTTTTGACCCCAATTACTGGTCTCGCAGCCGCCAAGCAGAACCAGCATTGCCAAAGCGGGTAGCAACATAAAATTGCGCTTCATCTTTTTCCTCTTTCGTTATCGTCAGCGTTGCGATTGATCCGAAGAAAGGCCAATCTGTCGCAACAGAATCATATCATCTGCAGATTAACCTGAACCGCAAATTTGGCGCAACTAAGGCAGTATCCCATGCCCCACCCCTGGCTTGACCCCACCACACCGCCCTTTTCCCTCTTTGACCGTTGGTACCAGGAAGCGGTCGCCAGCGAACCGAACGATCCCAACGCCATGGCACTGGCAACGGTAGGGCCAGACGGCATGCCCAGCGTGCGCATCGTCCTGCTCAAGGCCTTTGATACGGCAGGGTTTACCTTCTTTACCAATTATGAAAGCCGCAAAGGCGACGAACTTGATGACCATAAGCTAGCAGCATTTTCCCTGCACTGGAAATCGCTCCTGCGCCAGGTACGGGTTGAGGGCACGGTCAGCATGGTGCCTGCCAGCGTCAGTGATGCCTATTTCGCGCAACGCCCGCGCGAGAGCCAGCTTGGCGCATGGGCTTCTTTGCAATCACGGCCATTGCCCGACCGCGCCACCTTTGAAGTGCGCCTAGCAGACTATGCCGCCAAATTTCCAACCACCGTTCCGCGTCCGCCGCATTGGGGCGGCTATCACCTCGTGCCACGCATGATAGAATTCTGGCAGCAGTTTGATTTCCGCCTGCATGACCGCGTGGCTTATCAGCGCGCAGCAGATGGCGTCTGGCACGGATCGCGGCTTTACCCATGAACCCTGGCGGACATCGCCTGAGCAACGATCAGCTACGTCGTTTCGCGACCTACGCGAGTTTGTTCGTGGCCGCTACGCTCATAATCGCCAAGCTTTCGGCCTATCTACTGACAAACTCAGTGGCGATGCTCTCATCTTTGCTTGATTCCACAGTCGATTTACTGGCTTCGCTGGTTACGATGCTCGGCGTCGCCAGCGCGCTACGTCCGCCAGACCGCAAGCATCGTTATGGTTATGGCAAAGCCGAACCATTAGCGGCACTGACGCAGGGGGCGTTCATCATCGGCTCCGCCGTGTTACTCGGCTACGAAGCGCTGCGGCGGGTGTTGACACCTGCCCCGCCACCGATCAGCGGCCTCAGCTACTGGGTTATGGGGCTGGCGATTGTCCTGACGTTGTTTCTCGTCACCTTCCAAAGCTATGTCGTGCGCCGCACCGGTTCGATGGCCATCAGCGCCGACAGCCTGCATTACCGCGGCGATCTGCTCATCAATATCGCGGTGATTATCGCCCTCATCCTGGGCGATACCACGGGTAGCGGGCTCTATGACCCACTCTTTGCGCTAATCATTGCCTTCGCATTAATTGCCGGAGCCTGGCGCGTAGCGCACGACGCGCTCTTTGTTTTACTCGACCGGGAGTTGCCGGAAAGTGACCGCACCCTGGTGCGTGAAATCGTCCGGAGCCATCCGCAAGCGCATGGCTTGCACGACCTGCGCACCCGCAGCGACGGCGGAAAACGATTTATCGAATTTCACTTAGAGCTTGATGGCGGGCTAACCCTGACGGCAGCGCATAATATTGCTGATGCCATTGAAGTGCAGCTGCGTAAACATTTTATTGGCGCGGAAATTCTCATCCATCAGGAACCAGCGGGTCTGGATGATGAGCGCCTCGATCAGCGAGTGCAAACGCCACCATGATGCTGCTCGGCTGGGTTAACCTTGTCAGCTTACTTCTCGTCGGCATTCCGTTACTCCGGCGATGGTCGGTGTCAAGGCTGGAAATCCCCATTCTGCTCATCGTCTTTATCTGGCTAGCCTGTATCCTGACCGGCCACACCCTCTCGCTTTTCACGGCGCTCGACAGTAAGTTTTTTACCTGTCTTCTTTCAGTCTTATGGCTCGCCGCATCCTTACAAGCTTTTCGTTGGGTGGCTGGACGTGGTGACACGCCACAAGCGCTGTGCCCAACGGCACCGCTCAATTTCCCTAGATTCTCCAATCCAAAGCATGAACGTGTCCTGACATTCGGGCTACTTATCCTGCTCGGCCTTGCAGCGGGCTGCAGCTTCCTTCTCGTCGCCAACAATATGCCGGGCAATGCCGACTCCGTTTCATACCGACTGCCGCGCGCCTTTTGGTATGTTAGCCACGGCAGCCTCCTGCATCCATTCGATGCGATTGACCGGCGCACTATTTTTTACCCGCTCAACGGCACTCTGCTTTACACGCCGCTGGTGGTTTATGGCCTGCCCGGCACCTTCCACAATTTCCCGACCTACATCGCCTGGCTGATTGTCACGCTTGTCTGCTATCGCAGTGGCCGCGAACTGGGCGCACCACGAAGCCTGAGCCTTTTGGCCGCGACGCTGGCCATGCTTACGCCAAATATTTTAGTGCAGG
The DNA here is from genome assembly GCA_017996055.1 of Alphaproteobacteria bacterium. GTDB lineage: Bacteria > Pseudomonadota > Alphaproteobacteria > UBA9219 > RFNS01 > JAGOHT01. Next base: position 19,794 of record JAGOHT010000012.1, on the reverse strand, counting down.
CCGCGGCGACGAATGATGAAATTCTCTCGGGTGGTGCGTTGCTGGTCGGGCTATATTGCCTGTTGCGCTGGGCTCGTTCTGGCGACCGGGTCTATTTCCTGCTGGCGGCGACCTTGGCAGGCATCAGCATCGGCACCAAGCTGCATATTGTTTTTACCTTGCCGATTATCGCGCTCGCTTTGCTATTGTTCATCGTCGCGCTTGTCCATCACCGTGCCATAGCCCTACGGACATTTCAGCAATTAGGCTGGCCGACTCTCACCACCAGCCTGACGCTAGCGCTGCTAATGACCGTGCCATTCCTGCTCTATAATTATCTCTCGACCGGGCGGTTTTATTTCACCAACGAGTTTGCCGGTGATTTCTTCAACATCCATGGCAAGCTGCAAGTCATCGGCCAGAATTTTCTGATTTATTGCGCCCAGCTGTTTTTTGCCCCGATTGGCGATCTTTATGGGAGCGCCGACCATACCGCGCGCGAGGCATTCCATGCCACGCTGAATGGCTTTTTCAAGCCGCTCATCGCCCCACACCTCAGCAGCGACGCGGCGGATTATCACCTGCAATACCGTTTCAACGGCATCACGCTGATGGTGTCGCCCTATTATCTCGAATACAGCCTGTGGGCAGGCTTTAGCTTTTTGCTCGCCCCACTGCTCTGGCAGCAGGCCTGGCGGCAACGGCGCACGGCACTAGGCTATCCGCTCCTACTGCTCGCCCTTACCCCCGTGCTGTGGTTCGTCACCTGGTGCATCACAACACTCTATATGGAAGGCACGCCAACCTATCTTGCCTATTACCTGGTCATCGCCGCGCCCGCACTGTTGCTACTCATGCAGCCCATACAACGGCGCTGGCTCAGCAATTTGCGCTGGGGGCTTATCGCCCTCGTGCTCATCACGCACTGTATTATTGATTTCAACACCTATCGCTTCAACGAATTCCGCAAGATTCCGCGTTTGTTTGAGAGCGCGCGGCTACCTTATGATTGGGAGCTGATGGATGAAAGCATTGTCACGGAAATCAAATCCGCGCCAAAAATTCAAATCGCCTTCACCCGTTGGGGCATGTCGAACTTCGGCATTATGCAGCATAATCCTCACGCCTTTTACTATGGACCAAATGACGATGCGCGGGACGAAGCGCAAACACTGACGATCTTCTCCATTCCGAGCGCCCAATATTGGGGCTTCGCACCCATCCATATGCCGCACAAGCCGCATCCTGGCGCGACCTTCATCGGCAAAATGCGCGGCTGGGGGCCAGAAGCGGTCTTTGCCACAGGGCATGATGTCGCCCGTCGTTGGCCGGATCGTAACCGCTATGTTATCTTTCAGGCGCGCACCGCGCCCTCGCCTGCCGGATTAAAGCTCATGCTAATCCCCTACACCCCGGGCTATCACGACCCTGACAGTCTTGAAATCCGTTACGAAGTCTGGCGCGGGCAGAAGCTGGAGCTTACGCGGGACTGGGCACCCCAGGCGCATTGGGAAACACTTTTGCCCGCCTCTCCCGCTGGCGCACCCAGCCCGCTGATTAAAATCCAGCTGCGGCTACCCGGCACGGCAGAACCCGATGTGGAATATGACCTTGACCTCAGCACCGTGCGCGAATGGACGGATACGATGATCGGCGTCACACCATGGGTCGGAGAAAAAGAGTAAACCTCAGTGGTCGCCAGCTTTGGCACCAGCCCCATGCACCATCACTAAGACCGTTGCTTCTCCAGCATGCTGGAATTTGAGAGTCAGCGGAAAATTCTGCCCTTCAACCAACTGCTGTTTCAGCCCCATGAGCATGATGTGCTTGCCGCCCGGGCGCATGGCGACCGGCTTGCCCACTGGCAACGGCAGCGTGTCGAGCATCGTCATGCTGCTCACGCCATCGACCATCTTGCTTTCATGCAACATGGCGCTCGCGGCCGCCGGTGTCGTCACGTTCACCAAAGCATCGTCCGTCTTGCCCTTGTTGAGCAGCGGTACATAAACACTGCCCGCATCGGCCCCTTTGGCAGTGGCGCGCGCCCATATATGCCCAATCTGAATATCGCCTTGCTGCGCACTATGCGCGAAGGCCGCGCTGGTGCTGCACAACAGCGCGACAACGAAGCAAAACCGTGAAAACAGGGTGCGCATGATGTTTCCTCTCCTTATGCCGCGGCCTCAGCCTGACGCCGTTCCATCTTTTGCAAACGCAGTGCATAATGATGCTGCGCGCTGTTGCCGATGACAAATAACATACCCCCCAGCAGTAGAAAAGGTGCGACGGCAAGACCGCCCAGCAGCAGCGTCATGAAGGTGCCATAGGCCAGAATTTTGGGCGCAAAGGCATTGAGTCGGTCGCGCTCGGCCTGCTCCGCCATGCAGCGCGATAGCATCGCCGCACCCAGCCCGGCAGTCACCACCAGCCCATTGACGAACTGCAAGATCATGGCCGGGTTCGCGCCAAAGAACAGCATTTCCCAACAGGCATCAAGGATGAGCGCCAGACCATTAAGCGTCAGACACCCAAAGCCCAGCATGAAGGGCTGCCGCGGTCGCCAGCCCAGCGTGAGCAGACGCGCCACTTGCCGACACTGACCCAAAGTCTTGTTGACCCAGCCATGCTCCTGTCCCTCACCATCAATCTGGTCAGCCGAAGCCAGCAGAAAGATGTGGCCAATCAGCGCCGCGACGCCGCCCATCGTCAGGATAAAGCCCGGGTGGATCGCACCCAGCCCAAGGCTGAACAGGCTGCCGACCTTGCCGTTAAAGATATACATGGCATCACCCAGAATACAGGCGAGCGAAAAGGTAGAAAGCGGCTGACTGCGAATAAAGGGCAGGCTCTGTGCCACGCGGTCAAAAATCGGCTCCTGCCAACGCGTTAACATACTTTTCTAACCTTTGTAGCGTTATTCCCGCTGGACAATAGGCGCAAAATGGTGTTTTGGCATAGCAGAAATCCGCCAACCACTGACGACGAAAGCCAGAGCCATGATCCTTGACCGCGTGCCGACCGGCAAAAATGTCCCAGACGATGTCAATGTCATCATCGAAATTCCGATGAACGGACCGCCCATCAAGTATGAGCTGGACAAGAGCACGGGTGCGATGTTCGTGGATCGCTTCATGTCCACCGCCATGTTCTACCCCTGCAACTACGGTTATATTCCGCAGACGCTGTCCGGCGATGGCGACCCGGTGGATGTTTTGGTCATCACCCCCGTGCCGCTAATTACCGGCGTCGTGGTGCGTTGCCGCCCCATCGGCATTCTGCGCATGACCGACGAAGCGGGCGAGGACGAAAAGCTGCTCGCCGTGCCGGTCGATAAGCTGTGCAAGCATTACACCAAGATTCAGTCGCCGAAGGATTTGCCGGAAGGCCAGGTTGCCGCAATCGCGCATTTCTTCGAGCACTATAAGGATCTCGAAGCGGGCAAATGGGTCAAGGTCGCCGGTTGGGGCGAAGCGGGGGAAGCCAAGCAAGCGATCCTCGATGGCGTCAAGCGCTTCCAGGGCAGCCGGGCGGCCTAAAATCAGCCACCTAATTTCTGCTGCGTTTTAAAAAAGTTCCAGATTTTCTCGCCTGAATCAATATCGCGATTAGTGGGACCGAGGATGACACGCAGCTCCATTCCTACTCGCCCTGGCCAGCTGTGCCCTCCGCCATTCACGCGCAAATATTCCACGGGCACAGCACAGCCCGTGCCGTTGATTTGTGTAACCGTTGAGTCATCATCTTTGTTTGTGTCCGGCAATTGCGTAGTCCGCTCCCCAGAACAGCCGGAACGGCGCAGAAAGAAAGCGAGCGTTTGTTCACCTGATAGCATGGCGACGCCAGACTTTGGTTCAACACCGCCCTTATAGGACAAGATTGGGTCGGCTGTGCCTTGCGTCATCATGATTGGTCGTAGATTCCTTGCAGGACAATGCTGGGACTGATATTCCGATAACGGCGCGATAACAGGTGCAGCCGCGACAAAGACCTCGCCATATTCGCAAATCATCTTGTAAGCCATAAAGCCGCCGTTTGACGCACCCGTAACGAATATAGACCGTGGGTCAGCTCCGTGTTCGCGAACCATCAAGTTGACGAGCGTCAGGATATATCCGGCATCATCAGCATTTGAAGCCCTGCCCCCAACGACGGCTCCACGGCCATCATTCCAGTGCTTGTTGTAGCCATTCGGCGCTAAAAGGATGAACCCCTCTTTCGCCGCGAGGAGCGGTAAACTGGTTTGGCGCCAAACTTGTTCGGCGCTCTGCGTCCCACCATGCAACAGAACAACGAGCGGAAGCTTTGTAGCAACCGGCATACGCGGAACATAATAGAGATAAGTACGATCCGCACCTTCAAAACTGATTTTACGAGACTCCGGCATTGCGGCCTGAGCGATTCCACTAACACAGCCAGACAGCAACAGCGCCCACCCAAGCAACCATTTGCCCTTGCCCCATTGCATCCACTCGACTCCTATATTAAGAGGCTTACTTTCGCGGCGAACCCATATTAGGCAACAGCAGTGTTGGAGTATCAACCCACCTGCAGTTCACGAATTTCAACCGTGCCACCGGCCTTGAAGGTCGGGTTCTCACCAAGCAGAGCCTGTGCCGCTGCCATATCCTCGGCTGAGAAAAGAAAATAGCCGTTGATGCCTTTGGATACCGGAGCCGCAACACCGTTCTTACGAAACGTCTGACCGCCGCCGATAACACTGCCGCCGCCAAACTTCCCGGAATGTTGGAGCATTCCGATATAGGTTTCCCAATCGGCATGGCTTTCGGCAACCGTCGCATCGCCGTGCATCAGCATGATGAACTCAGCCATGAGCGACGCTCCCTATTCTTAGGCGGCCTGTGCTTTCGTCGCCAATGCCTTTTCAATCGCCGTCACGGCCTTGGGCATCGCAGCGACATCACTGCCGCCCGCCTGCGCCATATCCGGCCTGCCGCCGCCGCCCTTGCCGCCGACAGCCTCCGCCCCCGCGCGCACCAGGTCAACCGCGCTGACCTTGCCGAGCAAATCGGGCGAGACACTCACTACCAGCGAAACCTTCCCCTCCGCGCCGGAGAGCAGCACGATGACGCCCGAAGGCAACTGCTGCCGCAGTTGGTCAGCCATCGGCTTCAAATCCTTCGCTGGCAAATCATGCAGCACCCGCGTAATCAGGTTGACGCCGCCAATGTCGCGCGGAGCTTCCACCGCAGCCTGACCGCCGCCTCCCGCCAAGGCCACCTGCCGCCGCAGCTCACCAACTTCGCGCTCCAGCTTCCGCTTCTCATCCACGAGCGCCGCGACGCGTTCCGTGGCTTCCTGCGGCGAGACCTTGAGCGTCGCCGCGATATGCTGCAAACGCTGTTCCTGCTCCGCGAGATAGGCTATCGCGCGCGTGCCGGTCAGCGCCTCGATACGCCGCACGCCCGCCGCGACGGCGCTTTCGGCAACTATCTTGAACGCGCCGATATCGCCGGTGCGCCGCACATGGGTGCCGCCGCACAGCTCCACCGAGAAAGCCGGACGGCCATCCTGGTCGTTGCCGCCCATGCTGACGACGCGCACCTCATCGCCATATTTTTCGCCGAAGAGCGCCATCGCTCCTTCCTTTACCGCCTCGTCGGGCGTCATCAGCCGCGTCGTCACATCGCTGTTAAGGCAGATGCGGCGGTTCACTTCCACCTCAACTTCCAGCAAGTCATTCACCGCAATTGGCGTCGGCTGGCTGACATCGAAGCGCAGCTTCTCCGCTGTCACCAGCGAGCCCTTTTGCGTGACATGCGTGCCCAGGCGACGCCGCAGCGCTTCATGCAACAAATGCGTGACCGAGTGATTGGCACGGATGGCGCCGCGCCGCGCGTGATCGACCTGCATCGTCACGCCCTCATCCTTGCTCAGCGTGCCCTGCGCCACCGTGCCATGATGCACCCAGAGGTCGCCGACTTCCTTTTGGGTATCGGTGATGTGGATGACCGCACCCTTGGTTGCGGTTAAAACGCCGCTATCGCCCACCTGCCCACCGGATTCGCCATAAAACGGCGTCTGGTTGACGATGATCTGCACCTTGTCGCCGGTTTGCGCGGTCGGCACGGTCTGGCCGTCCTTCACAATCGCGCGGACGATACCTTGCGCACCCTCCGTGCTGTAGCCCAAAAATTCGGTCGCGCCCAAATCGTCGCGCAAATCGAACCACAGCTTCGCAGTGCCGGTATCGCCGGAGCCTGCCCAGGCGGCGCGCGCAGCCGCCTTCTGTTTCGCCATTGCTTGCTCAAACGCGGTCGCGTCCACGCTCAACCCATGAGCGCGCAACACATCCTGCGTCAAATCGAGCGGGAAGCCATAAGTATCATACAGCTTGAAGGCGACATCGCCGGAGAGCGGCTTGCTCGCGCTCAATCCCTTGGTCTCTTCATCCAGTAGCTTCAGCCCACGGTCGAGCAGCTGCCGGAAGCGCGTTTCCTCCAGCTTCATTGTCTCGGTAATCAGCGATTGCGCGCGCCCCAGCTCGGGGTAAGCCACGCCCATCTGCTTCACCAGTTCCGGCACCAAACGGAAGAGCATCGGCTCCTTCGCGCCCAGCAAATGCGCGTGGCGCATCCCGCGCCGCATGATCCGGCGCAGGACATAGCCGCGCCCTTCATTGCTCGGTAATACCCCGTCGGCAATCAGGAAGGAGCAGGCGCGCAAATGGTCGGCGATGACGCGGTAAGAGGCGCGTTGCGGCCCCTTCGGGTCAACCTTCAAAATTTCGGCAGTCACGCCGATAATGTGGCGGAAGAGATCGATATCGTAGTTTGAGAGCTCGCCCTGCAGAATAGCGGCCATACGCTCCAGCCCCATGCCGGTATCGACCGAAGGCTTGGGCAGCGGCACACGGCGGCCATCCGGCAGCTCCTCAAACTGCATGAAAACGAGATTCCAGAATTCCAGGAAGCGGTCGCCATCTTCATCAGAGCTTCCGGGCGGGCCGCCCTGCAGCTTGTCGCCCTGATCGATGAAAATTTCCGAGCACGGACCACAGGGGCCGACATCGCCCATGCGCCAAAAGTTGGCATCAGTGGTGATGCGGATAATGCGCTCGTCCGGCAGACCGGCCACCTTTTTCCAGATACCCGCCGCCTGCTCATCATCGTGATAGACGGTGATATAGAGCTTGTCTTTCTTCAGCCCGAAATCCTTAGTCACCAGCTCCCAGGCAAAATTGATGGCTTCTTCCTTGAAATAATCGCCGAAGGAGAAGTTGCCGAGCATTTCAAAGAAGGTGTGATGCCGGGCGGTATAGCCGACATTCTCCAAATCATTATGCTTGCCGCCTGCGCGCACGCTTTTCTGCGCCGTGGTGGCGCGCGTGTAAGGCCGCTTCTCATTGCCGGTAAAGACGTTCTTGAACTGCACCATGCCGGAGTTGGTGAACATCAACGTCGGGTCGTTCCGCGGCACCAACGGGCTAGAATCCACCATCGTGTGCCCCTGCCGTTCGAAATAGCAGAGAAAGGTGGAGCGAATATCGGCAAGCGTTTTCATGGTATTAGCCCGTGTCCCCAAAGTTGATTGGCAAGTTATTGCGATTATAAGGGCTTAATCCAGGGTGGGCAATCCTTTCTAAACACTGACACAAGGTTGGCTTTAGCTATGCCAGCTGCTTTGACATTTGATAATTATGAATTGGCACAGCTTTGAGCATAAAATCGTTACGTTTCTGGACAATGAATCCGTGCTTCTCGAACAGTATGCGAGCCCCTTCGCTTGCTTCAACAAAAAGCGTTTTTATTCCTTGATCATGAGCAGCTTTTTCTAAGGCTCTGTATAGTGCCGAACCAATTCCTTTTCCAATGAAGTCAGCATGGCAATAGAGATGATCAATATGTCCAGACATCTCTAGGTCACCATATCCGGTTTGCGCCCCATTCTCGCTAACGGCTACCAAGAAGACTCTACCGTCTAATGACCTCTGAATATAAAGTTCAGGATCAGGCGGTGTCGGACTCCACGCCTCTACCTGCTCTGCAGAATAATGATGTAGTCCCGCGCGCCGAACTGAGGCATGAAACAGAGCCGAAAGTTGTTTCGCGTCAGTGGTTTGGAATGGCCGAATAAGCATATGCAATTTAAATCCTTGTCCCAACTCAGTCATGACTGGTGGCATATGGCTTGCCCATGACATTATCAGTCCCGCATTTGCCGCCGCGCGCGGTCGATGCGCACGATGAGTTCATCAATCTGCTGCGGGTTCCAGAGTTTTTGCGGCGAGAAGGTCATTTTGAGTTGCGGAATATAGGCGATTTTCTTGCCCGCCTCCCCGCCATCACACCCCGCATCACGAAGCGTGAGCGTCACACGCGGCGGGCTGCCCATCGGCGCATAGCTGAAATTGATAATATTGCTAAGAGGGATGCGCTGCTCACTGCCCTTGCTGATGACCAGCAGATGGTCACCGACGTCCCAAACTTCATCCACCAAGCCCGCCACCAGAAAGCGGATGAGTGTGCCGCCAAATACCGCCATGATGAGCGGAATGAGCACGAACGGAAACGCGGGCGGGCATTTGGCGCTGCCCGCATGGCAGGGAAAAACCAGCATGAGCACGACGAACAGCGCCAGAAACCCAAACCACAGGACGGGAAAAACGCGCTTAAAGAAGAATGTGCGCTTCGATGATAATCGCTGCATCCTCACCTCCTCATGGCCGTAGCGTCCATGCGCCAACCTATCACTGCACCTCAGCCAGATCATAGAAGGGTCTGATTTCAATTTCGCTAGGTTCCGGCATCGGGTTAGGGCAGCGCTTCGCCCAAGCGATTGCCTCGGCCAAGTCCTTGACTTCCCAAATCCAGAAACCTGCGACCAATTCGCGCGGCTGTGCAAATGGCCCGTCAATAACCGTGCGGCTGTCGCCGTCTATCGCTATGCGTTTCCCTTGCGATGACGGTGTCAGCCCCTCCGCCATGCGTAGAATGCCGGCTTCGCGCAAGGCATCGTTATAGCGCCCCATCGCTTCCATCATGGCGTCAGTCCAGGCCGAGGGCTGGAATCCCTTTTCGCTCGCTTCGGTCGCTTTCACAAAAACCATCACTCGCATTGTCAGCCTCGCTGATTTTATAGAACAGCTCGCTCGTGCCTACTCCCACTCAATAGTGCCGGGCGGCTTACTAGCCGCAACGACGATCATGATTGGCGCCGCGCCTGTGCGATACGTTGCGCTAGCGTCTCCGCACCTGGCTCCCCTTTCCCGCCATAGCCAGGAGCAATGGCATTTGCACCTGGTAAGGGAATAAAATCAATCCGTGTGCCAAAGAGACATGGCTGATGTAAGCTTAGCGTAACTGACCCTCTACCAGAGGTATGCAGGCTACATTTTGCGATGTCCTCAAGCGCCACTTTTTGCTCTTTACCTCGGCTTTTTATGAGCAGCGCTTCGCCACAGTCCCAAACTTCATCAGCGAGATTCCGATTTAATGTCCAGCATTGATACAGCACACCGCCCAAAACAGGTAAAATCAGGAGTTTAAGGGGCAATGGAATATAAAACGGGTTACTACAGAGACTTTGATAAGGGCAGATGAATGACAAAATGAGAGAATAGGTGATGCTTGCACCAAATCCAAAAGCAATAATAGCGGGCGCAACCCACTTACTCACATAAGTGTCTTTTGATGAAAGCAGGACCATATTTTACTCCCACTCAATCGTGCCGGGCGGCTTGCTGGTGACATCGTAAGTCACGCGGTTTATACCGCGCACTTCGTTAATGATGCGGGTGGCGACGCGAGCCAGGAAGGCATGTTCAAACGGATAAGACTCCGCCGTCATGCCATCGATGGAGGTGACGGCGCGTAGCGCCAGCACCTGGTCGTAAGACCGCCCATCGCCCATCACGCCGACGCTATGCACCGGCAGCAGCACGGCGAAAGCCTGCCAGATGACGTCATACAAACCGGCCTTGCGGATTTCATCGAGATAAATCGTGTCCGCCGCGCGCAGGACCTTGAGCCGCTCCGGCGTAATCTCGCCAAGCACACGGATGGCGAGGCCCGGGCCAGGGAACGGATGGCGACCGACAAATTCCGGCGGCAGCCCCAGCTCGCGCCCCAGCACCCGCACTTCATCCTTGAATAATTCGCGCAACGGCTCGACCAGCTTGAGGTTCATTCGCGCGGGCAGTCCGCCGACATTATGGTGCGATTTGATGGTGACGCTCGGCCCGCCGGTGAAGGAAACGCTTTCAATGACATCGGGGTAAAGCGTGCCCTGCGCCAGAAAATCGGCGCCGCCCAGTTTCTTGGCCTCAGACTCAAATACATCAATGAATTTGCCGCCGATAATTTTGCGCTTCTTTTCCGGGTCGGTCACACCCTGCAGCGCGCCGAGGAAATCCGTGCTCGCATCCACCGCGATGAGCGGAATATTGTAATGCTTGCGGAACAGCTCGACCACTTGTTGCGCCTCGCCCGCGCGCATCAAGCCGGTATCGACGAAGATGCAGGTGAGCTGGCTGCCAATCGCTTCGTGGATGAGCACGGCAGCGACCGCGCTATCCACCCCGCCGGAAAGCCCGCAGATAACGCGCCCCTGCCCCACTTGCGCCTTGATACGGGCAATCTCCGCCGCGCGGAACAGCCCCATGCTCCAATCGCTGGGGCAGCCGCAGATTTTATGGACGAAGTTGCTGATGATTTTTGCGCCTTCAGGCGTATGCACGACTTCGAGATGAAACTGGGTCAGGTAAATCCGCCGCGCTTCGTTGGTCGTCACGGCGAAGGGCGCGCCCTCGCTGGTCGCCACCGGCGCAAACCCGACAGGCAGCTTAGTCACGCGATCGCCGTGGCTCATCCAAACCTGATAGCCCTGCCCCTGCTGCCATACGCCGTCAAACAACGCGCTCGGCGCGCTCACTGTCACCTGCGCCTTGCCGAACTCGCGGGCATGACCGGCTTCCACCGTGCCGCCGAGCTGCAAACACGCAGTCTGTTGGCCATAGCAGATGCCAAGAATGGGCAGGCCGAGATCGAACACGCCCTCTGGCACGCGCGGGCTGCCCGCATCAAGCACCGAGGCCGGACCGCCGGAAAGAATAATCCCCTTCGGCGCAAACGCCTTGATGGCGGCGATATCACGATTAAACGGGTGAATTTCGCAATAAACCCCGGCTTCGCGCACCCGCCGCGCGATGAGCTGTGTCACCTGTGAGCCGAAATCGAGAATGAGGATACGGTATTGCTGCACTACGGTCATTGGCCCTCTCTGGTCAGCCGGAACGGGATATGTCCTTGTGTATAGGGCGCTGCCCGCGGCTGACAAAGCAGAAAACCCTGTAAAAGCTCAAAAATATACCAGCTTGCGCCGCGATTTTTCGCTGATAAAATCGCCATTATCGGGGTTTGCGCCTCATGCCTCCTTTCTCGGTCGCGCGATCTGCGCTTGGGTGCGTGGAACAGCCGTGCGTGGAACAGCCGATTGATTAGGGAGCTTAAGGCATGGAATGGGTAATGGCGCAGCGCGCCGACCGGCTAAATCCTTCGACCATCCGCGAGATTCTTAAGGTGACGGAACGGCCAGGCATCATTTCGATGGCCGGTGGCCTGCCCTCCGCTGATACGTTCCCGGTCTCTGCTATGGCCGAGGCGAGTGCCCGCATCCTGCGCGATAACTCGCGCGAGGCGCTGCAATATGCTGCCAGCGAAGGCTTCCCCCCGCTGCGCGAGTGGGTCGCGGAAATGATGAACAAGCAGGGGCTGAACGTCACCCCTGGCCAGGTGCTGATCACTACCGGCTCGCAGCAGGGACTGGATCTTGTCGGCAAGGTGCTGATTGACCCAGGCAGCCGCGTGGCGATTGAATCCCCAACCTATCTCGGCGCGCTGCAGGCGTTTAATCCTTATGAGGCCGATTACGTCGCCGTGAACTGTGACGACGACGGGCCGGTGCCGGAAACGCTGGCCGAAGCCAAAGGGGCGCGCTTCATGTATCTGCAGCCGAATTACCAGAATCCGAGCGGCCGCTGCCTGTCGCCCGCGCGGCGCAATGCGCTGGCCGAACAGTTTCTAGCGCTCAAACTACCGGTGGTTGAAGATAATCCCTATGGCGATTTGTGGTACGACGCGCCACCGCCACCGCCGGTCTGCGCTCAACTGGGTAAGGCCGCGATTTATCTCGGCTCCTTTTCCAAAATCCTCGCGCCCGGTCTGCGCCTTGGTTATGTGATTGCGCCAGAAGCTCTCTATCCCAAACTGCTGCAGGCCAAGCAAGCGGCGGATTTGCATACGCCAAGCTTCAACCAGCGTCTGGTCTATGAAACCATCAAGGACGGTTTCCTCAACCAGCATATCCCGACCATCCGGGCGCGCTATAAGGTGCAGCGCGATGCGATGCAGCAGGCGCTGACCAAGGAACTGGGCGATTTCCCGGGCGGTGGTTGCCACTGGCAAATGCCGATAGGTGGCATGTTTTTTTGGCTTACGCTGCCTAAGCAGCTTGATGCAGTTTCCTTGCTGCCACGCGCGGTCGAGGCTGGCGTTGCCTATGTACCAGGCGCGCCATTCTTTGCCCATAGCCCGCAGACCAACACGCTGCGCCTCAGCTTCGTTACAGTATCGCCGGAGCGTATTGCCGAAGGCGTCGCCGCCCTCGTCAAAGTGCTACGCGCGGCAATGAATTAACAAATCCGGAGAAAGCTTCATGGCTGGTGGTTCCAAGAAAGTTATCATCATTTCGTTATGTGCAAATTTTGGTATTGCGCTCTCCAAGCTCGCAGCAGCCTTCTATACAGGTAGCGCGGCACTTATGGCGGAATCCGTGCACAGCTTTTCAGACTGCGGCAATCAGCTGCTGCTCCTTTATGGCGGTTGGGCAGCGAATAAGGGCGTCTCACGACAGTTTCCACTTGGACGCGGCAAAGAAATGTTCTTCTGGTCGTTCGTGGTCGCGCTGCTGCTCTTCACGATGGGCGGCATGTTCAGCCTTTATGAAGGCCTGCACAAAATCCAGCACCCTGAACCACTCTCTTACCCGTTCGTTGGCATCATTGTCCTGCTCATAGCCGTTGGGCTTGAAGGCTTCTCCTTTGCCGCCTGCATGAAAGAAGTGCAGCATATCAATCGCCACGGCTCACTCTGGCAATGGATCAAGCATACAACTGCCGCCGATTTGTTGGTTATTTTCCTCGAAGACTTGGCGGCTTTGCTTGGGCTACTTTTGGCGCTAATCGCCTTGAGCATTGCCTGGATAACTGGTGAGCCCGTGTTTGACGGCATTGGCTCATGTTTGATTGGCGTTTTACTGCTGAGCACTGCAGTCGTACTCGCACGCGAGGTAAAATCGTTACTCATCGGCGAAGCCCCTAATGAGGACTATGAAACCTCGCTGAACACTATCCTGCAGCAAACCTTGCCTGGTGCCAGACTCTTAAAAGTCATCGTGCTGCAACAAGGTGTCGGCCGCTTACTCGCGGCTTATAAGATCCACCCCGGCGAAGCAGCAACCGATTTGCGTGCCGCTATAGCGGGAGTCAATCGCTTTGAAGCCGCCGTGAAAGAGCAACATCCCGACGTGCGTTGGCAATTCAGCGAGTTGGATTATGAGGACTAGTTAGGGCCGAATTGGTTAGAGAGAAATAGTATGTTCACAGCAATAAGACGATACATAACCGCGCTGTCGAGCAAAGAATTCATTCGTCACGTCGTGTGGGCTATAGCCATATGCGTCTGGTCTATTGATTGCACTGGTCTTCTAATCGTTGGCGTCTTGCCCACGACAACAAATGGACTCGTAGAATTTTTGATTGCTGCAATTGTCGCAGCCTCATGCATCCTCGTTCGTCTAATTGTGGCGAGGCCAACGATGCTTAGATACACGGGGCGCGTTATCAGATTGCTACTCTTAAATTTGACGTATTTTATTGAAGCCGCGTGTCTAAGTTTGTTGCTAAGCAAGGGTTTCGTAATCAATCTTTATTTCTTGATTGGCCTATTCAAAGATTATGACCTTGTTGATACGGCCCTCACTGCGGCGGACACCGCTCTCGGCTTTGACTGGATTGCATACCTACACTGGGTAGAAGACAACCAGATAGTATATAAGATATTGTATTATTCCTACTATTCTATCGAAGTGCAGTTGCTAGTTTGTACAATGGCTCTTTTTAGTGCACGAAAAATTCGGGCTTATTTTTTCTTCATTCTTCTTGGAGCTATATGCCTTGCTGTTACAGGTATTCTCGCCGCAGCAATTCCTTCTGAAGGCTATATTTCATATTTGAAACTTGATCTCAGCATGTTTCCAAATCTAAATCTTGCTCCAGGCCATATCCATCTTGAAAACTACCATCGCTTGCGCTCGGGTGATTTCTTAGGCGCCTATTTCGGGCATTTTGCTGGTCCTATCACCTTTCCAAGTTACCACGTCATGCTTGCAACAAATTTTATCTGGGCATTCTGGCAAGTCAGGTATCTACGCTGGCCATTTCTAATTTTAAATTTGCTACTTATTATCGGAACGCCTGTTATTGGTGCCCACTATTTTGTCGACTGCATTGTTGGCGTCATAATCGCTTGCCTCGTCAATTTAGGGGCAAATCTATTCGTAAAGCGCCACATTAGCAGACGCAGTGTGCAAAAAAACACTGCGTCTGCTCTGCAGCAACCATCATAAGACAGAGTTCGCCGCACTAATCAGTGCCCGGACGGATGCTGTCGCGACGTCGGGATCAATGCCGACGCCAAAGACTTGACGCCCGACAGCATCCTTGCATTGCACATAGGTTGCCGCCTGCACATCGCTGCCATGCCCGATTGCATGTTCTTGATAGTCGACGATATCAAGATCAATGCCGCAATCTGCCTTAAGCGCCGCGGTAACGCTCGACATCAGGCCATTGCCTTGGCCGGCAATCGTCCGCTCCTTGCCGTCAACGGTAAGGCGACCACTGAACTGCCGTTTGTTGCCTGCGCTTAAGGCACCACTCTGCTGATAATCCAGCAGCATGAAGTGTTGCGCTCCGTCAAGATGATAGGCACTTTGAAAGGCGCCCCAGATATCGGCAGCTGTCAACTCTCGGCTGGTTGTATCCGCCAATTTCTGCACCACCTGGCTGAAATGAATCTGCAACGGTCGTGGTAGCTTTAGCCCCTTATCCTGTTCCAACACCCAAGCGATGCCACCCTTGCCGGACTGGCTGTTGACACGGATCACCGCCTCGTAGGAACGCCCCAAATCAGCAGGGTCAATCGGCAGATAAGGCACATCCCAGAATTCGTCGTTACGCTGCGCTTGCACAGCAAACCCCTTCTTGATCGCATCTTGGTGCGAACCGGAAAAAGCGGTGAAGACCAACTCCCCCGCATAAGGGTGGCGCGGATGCACCGGAATCTGGGTGCATTGCACAACGGTTTTGACAACTTCGTCCAGGTTCGAAAAATCCAATTCCGGATCAACACCCTGGCTATAAAGGTTCAGTGCCAGCGTTACTAAATCAACGTTGCCAGTACGCTCGCCATGACCGAACAGGCACCCTTCAACCCGATCCGCCCCTGCCAGTAAGCCCAGCTCCGCAGCGGCGATGCCGGTGCCACGATCATTATGCGGATGCAGACTGATGACCACGCAATCGCGGCGTGAGATTTGGCGGCAGAACCGTTCAATCTGATCGGCATAGATGTTTGGCGTCGCGGCTTCAACCGTTGCGGGCAGATTCAATATCAATGGACGTTGCGGCGTCGGTTGCAGCACATCCATCACCGCTTCGCAGACCTCAAGTGAAAAATCCGGTTCGGTGGTGCTAAAACATTCCGGTGAATATTCGAATAACCATTTGGTTTCCGGCCGCTTCTCCGCCTGCTCGCGCAGAATCCTGACCCCACTCACGGCGATATCTCTGACGCCAGCACGGTCAATGCCGAACACTGTACGCCGCCAGGCTGGCGCGGTGGCGTTATACATGTGCACAATCGCCTGCGGAATGCCGCGCAACGAATCAAACGTACGTTCGATCAGTTCACGGCGCGCCGCCGTCAACACTTGGATGGTGACATCCTTTGGGATACGGTTATCTTCAATGAGGTTGCGGACAAAATCATATTCCGTCTGCGAGGCGGAAGGGAACCCGACCTCAATCTCCTTCACCCCAGCCTTGAGAAGCAGAGCGAAGAAAACCTGCTTCTTAGCGATATCCATCGGGTCGATGAGCGCCTGGTTGCCGTCGCGCAAATCGGTTGAGAGCCAGCGCGGCGCTTTGGTGATAGTGCGCGAGGGCCAGGTACGATCCGACAAATTTTCGTGCGCAAAGGGGCGATATTTAACGGCAGGATTACGCAACATGAAACAACTCCAAAATCAAAGCATGGGAAGAAAAAAGCGACGTAGCTACGGTTATGGCGTGGTCAAACGCGATAACCGCCGCTAAGTCGCAGCCCCAACATGTTTTGTGAAGAAACAGAGCGCGCCGCAGACAACGGCATGGCTTTCAAACTGAACATCGCAGACTTCCCACTATGAACCAAAAAACAACGATACCCCGGCACCCTCAGGATGCCGGGCTAAGCAGTCGTAGGTTCAGTGTGGCGCGTGTTTTCATAGCCAGAATATGGCGAGAGGGTCATACCTCTGTCAAGCAGAACTCAGCCACCAGTACGTAGCATAGCGACATGCGGAATCCCGTCTTCTTGGTAAATCGGTGAAACCGTAACAAAACCAAAGCTTTGATAGAATTGTTCCAAATAATACTGGGCGGAGATACGCGTAGGTTGGCCGGGATAAAGCGAATTCGCCGCTGCCAGACCGTGGCGTAGCAACTCCTTCCCTAGCCCCTGCCCACGACCCGCGGCAGTCGTGATAACCCGCCCGAGCGATGCTTCAGCAAATTTGCTGCCCGGCGGGGTGATGCGCAAATACGCCAGAATTTTCGGAGCATCGGATGGCACGAGCCAACCACAAAGATGATGCGCCCCAGCATCATAATCATCAGCATCAAGATAGGGACAATTCTGCTCGACAATAAACACTTCCTGCCGCGCACGATGAATAGCTTGCAGTTGCAGTGGTGCAAGCGCAGCAAAATGATATGTCTGCCAAACGGCGGCCATTACTCCCCACCATGAAGCAATGTGCCGTGTTGCCGCGCACCGTTGTAGGCACGGACAAAGAGCCAACATGAGAGAACCAAATACAGGACATTGAGCGCGATGCTCTTCCAGAGGAGAACCGCATCAAAACTATGCTGATTGAGGATTTCGCGCATCCCTTGAAAAACATAAGTCGGTGGCAGAAGCTGCGAAAAATACTGTAGCCATTCTGGCAACACCGTGACGGGATAATAAGCGCCTGTAAAGGGCAAGAGAATGAATCCAGCCATCCAGGCCATCCATTCCACCGCCAGACCATAGCGGAATAACATGGCGGAAAGCAGCATCCCCACCCACCAGCCCGTCATCAGCTGCATGGCGTAAAAGGCCAGACATTGCCAGCCAAGATCAAGTAGATTGAAACCGAACAACACATCCACCACGATAGCGCATGGCACCATTGTGACTGTCGTGCGCAGGAAGCTAACGAGAATCATGCCAACCGCATACTCCATTGGGCGCATCGGCGCGATGAAAAGCTGCGCGAGATTGCGCGACCACAGCTCTTCCATGGTGCCAATCATCATGGCGAACTGGCTACGGATAACCATTTCCCACAACATGCCCCCCGCCAGCAAAACGCCGAACGCCATCAGCGGTGTCGTTTGTATCTGCTGCAAATAACGGTTGAGATAACCCCAGATGATGAAATTCAGCAAAGTCCAGAAAAACAGCTCGACGATTTTGGAGACGGAACCACGCAACAGATAATATTGCCGCAATACGAGTGCGCCGATGCGGCGGCAGGATAAGGCAAGCTCAGGTTGCATGATGATGCTCTCGCGCGATATCGAGGAAGACCTGTTCCAGGGTCGTGCGCCCATAGGCGGCAATCAGATTGCCCGGCGTATCAGCGGCGACAATCCGTCCAGCCCGCATGATAATTGCCTGCTGCGCCAACCGCTCAACCTCACTCATATTATGAGAAGCCAGCATAATCGTCGCGCCTTGCTGACGTTGGTAATTCTGCAAATAGTTGCGCACCCAGTCTGCCGTATCGGGATCGAGCGATGCCGTCGGCTCATCCAGCAGCAGCACGGTCGGCCGGTTGAGCAGCGATTTCGCCAGCGCCACACGCGTTTTCTGTCCCGACGAAAGGCGGCGATAGGCCCGGTCGAGCAGGTTCTCAATCTGCAAATCGCCTGCCAGCTCCGCAAGCCGTTGCGGCAGTTCTGGCACACCATAGAGATGACCATAGACTGTAAGGTTCTCACGTACGGTGAGGCGCCCAGGCAGATCGACATAGGGCGATGAGAAGTTCATCCGTGGTAGCGCGGCGAAACGATGACGCGCCATGTCGTAGCCGAGGATATGGATGTTCCCGGCTGTCGGCTTGATCAGCCCCAGCAACATGCCCAGCGTCGTCGTCTTGCCTGCACCGTTGCCCCCGAGCAGTGCCGTGATGCTGCCCGCCGGAACCGCGAAGCTGATGCCCGCGACGGCTACGACCTTGCCGAATTCCTTGCGCAAATCCTGCGCTATGATTGCCGTGGTTTCTGTCATAATCTGTCTAAGTTGATGATGGGACTATAAGATGATTGGACGCAAGAATCAGCAAGATTTGTCACTGCGGCTTTCCAGCCGTCACGGTTGGGTGCACCTGCGCACCCTTATCGCAGTGCGCTGGATTGGTATCGCCGGACAAATCGGGGCCATTGCTGTTGCAACACTTCTGCTGGGTTATGATCTGCCACTACGCGCGAGTGCCGCCACCATCGCAGCCTCCGTTTTGCTCAATCTCTGGGCAGTCAAGCGCGCGCAACGCGGCCCAACCATTCGTGATCGCGTCGCTGCAGGTTATCTAGCATTTGATACGTTACAATTGACCTTGCTGGTCTATTTCACCGGTGGTCTTCTCAACCCATTTGCAATGCTTCTACTTGCCCCATTGACAGTCGGTGCGGCCAGCTTACGCCGCCGCCTTGTCATTGGGCTCACGATCTTGGTGATCAGCGCTGCCAGCATTCTCGCTTTCGCGCCGCAGACTCTGCCCTGGTCGCAAATTTCATTTCCTCCCATTTACCTTTTTGGCATCTGGATGGCGCTCATTCTCTCCGCCCTCTTTGTTGCACTCTATATCTATAGCGTTGCTACAGGCACCGCACAGATAACTGCCGCCTTGCAAGAAACCCAGTTGGCGCTCAGCCGCACCCAGAAGCTTGCTGCCGTCGGTGCGCTCGCCGCCGCCGCCGCCCATGAGCTTGGCACACCGCTGAGCACGATTGCCGTTGTCGCCAAGGAACTTGCGCGCGATATGCCGGTGGGAACCGAGCAAGCTGAAGACGCCGCGCTCCTGCTCAGTCAGGTTGACCGCTGCCGCCGCATTTTGGCTGACCTCGCACAACGGCCAGACCGCACCGGCGATATCAGCAAGCCCTTCAACAGCGTTGGGCTGCAGACATTCCTCACCATGATTGCCACGCCTTATCAAAAAGAGCGTGTTGCCTTTCGCATCGTGATACTGCCGGATAACGTTGGTGACGAGCCGCAACTGCGGCCGCTGCCCGAACTGCAACATGGTCTGGCCAATTTGCTACAAAACGCCATGCAGTTCGCCACCGCGCACGTAGACCTGCATCTCATCTGGCATGCCAATTTTCTGGAAATTAAGATCCTCGATGATGGCCCCGGTATGGCTGCCGCCATTCTCGACCGGGTCGGCGAGCCTTATATCTCTTCACGAACATCCCAAGACGGGCATATG
>JAGOHT010000136.1 GCA_017996055.1 Alphaproteobacteria bacterium | reverse complement strand
CAGGCTGCGCTGTAGGCTTCGAATGGTTTCCTGGGCGCCCAGCGGTTACTTGCGCGGTTGGTGCATCGTGCAGAGCAGCGATTGCGACTGGGTGATAAATGGTGAGCCGTTTGCGAATTGCTACGGCATCTTCCCAGCGGGGAATATTGATTTGCAGCACGCGCTCTTGCCCCACGGTGGTGGCGCTGATGCGGAGCTGACGGTTGCTGCGGAGATATTTCAGCAAATATTCCTGCTGCGGGATTTGAGAATTGGATGTTCCATTTTGTAAATGCGCTACAGTGCTATCCGCGGTGAACTCCTGCTTGTGCGGGTCGGCGCGCAGGTAGGCGTAAACAGTGGTGAATTCCGGTGGCTTGACGGGTTCGACACGTTGGAAGCGTTGCCCTATCGCCTGGGCGGCTTTGCGGATTGCATCGATAACGCCGCTGCGCGAATCCGGCGTGGTTGGCGCTATGGCCGGCTGCGGCAATGTCGGGGCTGCGGCAAAAGCCGAGACCTGACCGGATTGTTGGGAAAAATGATGATTATTCTGCGTTGCCATGGCGATAGCCCGTCCTGTAGGTCCACGGGCCTACAGGCTCTCGCCTGTAGCGCTTTAGCTTTGGTGTCGCGGTGCAAGCTGCCCCTCAAATCCCGCGTCCGACCCCAGTGAGGATCGAAGAAGACTAAAATAATTCAGACGACAGAGCTTTGTCAAAATAAATTTATAGTTTCAGGTAATCAGGCTCCTGGCTCATCAACGGCGGGCCGTTGCGGCGGCCCCAGCATGACCGGACAGCCTGCCGTGCTGCCCCATTCCGCCCAGGAGCCGTCATAAACGGGGATATCGCGCCGCCCTAACAGATACAGGGCGAAGGCCAATACGCAGGCACTTATCCCGCTACCGCAGGTCATGACCAAGGGTTCGTCCGTCTTGGCGCCCGCTTCGGCAAAGAGGATTTGTATGGCAGAGCGTGGCTTCAGGCGTTTGCTCTGCGGGTCAAGCAAATCGTTGTACGGTAAATTGAGCGAGCCTGGAATATGGCCGCGCTGCAGCCCTGGCCTGGGTTCAGCTTGCTCGCCCTTAAAGCGCGGTGCCGCGCGGGCATCAACCAATACAGCCTGAACGTTGGTTAAATTTTCTAAGACATCTGCGCCGCTCCACACCAATTCAGGCCGCAACTTCGGCGTGAATGTTCCTGGCATCACGGGGTCATGTAGATTAGTGCACGGAAAATCGCTTTCCCAAGCGGGCAAGCCGCCATCCAGCAACGCAATGGTGTCATAACCAAAGACGCGCAGCATCCACCAACAGCGACAAGCGCCGAGCAGACTACCATCATCGTAAATGACCGTTGGCCTGGATTCATCGAACCCCAGCGCCACCATTGCGTCGGCAAAAGCTTCCGGCGATGGCAACATGTGGGGCAGCGCCGTGGTCATATCCGCGATGTCTTCGATGGAGAAAAATTGGGCGTTCGGAATATGCCCCGCCGCAAATTCCGCCTGTGGGTCGCGCCCGCTGTTCGGCATCGCGAAGGTGGCGTCAAGCAGATTGACCTCCGTGCGATGCTGCTGCAACCAATCCGCCGTAACAAGCGAGCCTGGCAGGCGAATGGGGGGCTCCGCCAAGAAACGCTGCAAGGTTGTGAGTAAGCCCGGCATGTCAGTTGGCCAAGACGATGCGGTAGCGCGCTTGTCCGGCGCGCACCTTATCGAGAGCGGCGTTCACCTCTGCCATCGGCATGGTTTCAATTTGCGCGGTGACATTGTGTTTCGCGGCGGTATCGAGCATCAGGCGGATAACATCCGGTGCGCCGATATTGCTACCAATCACGCTCTTGTCGCCGTGAATGAGCTGTCCAGCGCGCACTTGCATCGCGCTTGGCAAAGCGCCGACGACGCAAAGCTTGCCGCGTGGCCGCAGCAAATCAATTAGTGCAGGAACATCGACATCGCCGCTCGCGGTAACGAGAATGAAATCATAGCTGCTTTGCGCTTTGCTCAGCGCATCTTTGTCAGAGGTGACGAGAAATTGTTCCGCACCGAAGCGGCGGGCTTCCGATTCCTTTGTCGCGTTGCCGGAGAGCGCTGTGACCTTACAACCGCGCGCGCGCGCGAATTGCAAGCCAAGATGGCCGAGGCCACCGATACCGACTACGCCGACTATCGCGCCAACGCCGACATTGTGGACATGAAATGGGGTAAACACGGTCGCGCCGCCACAGAGCAAGGGCGCGGCCTGCGCGCTATCGAGCGCATCCGGAATCGGGAAAACAAAACGCTGGTCGGCACGGACGGCATCGGCATAGCCACCATGATGGCCGACGCAGGTCGGCTGGTTTTGTTTACAATGATTTTCCATGCCAGCCTTGCAGAATTCGCAGGCTCTGCAGCTGTTGCATTGCCAGCCGAGGCCGACGCGCGCGCCGAGCGCGGGCTTGACGTTGCTGCCCTTCGCCGTAATGGTGCCGACGATCTCATGGCCAGGGATGAACGGATATTTGCTGATGCCCCAATCATTATCGATAAGGTGCACATCGCTGTGGCAGATGCCACAATGGGTGACTTTGACCTCGACTTCGTCATCACCCAGCGCTCCGGCATCATAGGAAAAGTCGCTGAGCGCGGCGCGAGGGTCGGTGCAGGCGAAACCTTTGATCATGCTTATCTCTCGCTGAGGGGTTGATCGGAGCGCCAGCGGTCGCGCAGCTCGTCGCGGTGCAGGGCCAGCCATTGCAGGGCCATGATAGCTGGGGCCGTGCGGATTTTGCCCAGTGCCAGCCAGTCCATGGCTTCGTCGAGATGGAGGATATGGGTGCGAATATCTTCGTGCTCCGCGCTGAGGCCATGCACGCCGCCCGCGAGGTCAAGATTTGTCCGCCCGACATACAGAGTGCAATATTCGCTGTTGCAACCCGGACTGAGGTAGCACTCGGCGACTTGCACCAGTTCGTCGAGATTGCAGCTCGCCTCTTCCTGACTTTCGCGCAAAGCCACCTGTTCCGGTGCTTCCCCAGCGTCGATGATGCCAGCGATAATCTCAATCTGCCAGGCTTCTGGGTCTTGCGCGGCGACGGGGCCGGGGCGGAACTGTTCAATCAGCAGCACATGGTCGGTCAGTGGGTCATAGGGCAGGACGGCGACGGCATGGCCGCGCTCCAGCACTTCGCGGGTGAAGGGGCCAATGGTGCCGCCCTCAAAGCGTTCGTGACTGAGATGAAAGCGGTCAACGCGAAAATAGCCTTGAAATAGAGTCTCGCGTTTGTGGATGGTGAATCGCATGGCGGGAGAATAGAGCGGAAGCACCAAAGCAGCAAGTCGCTGCCGCAGCGCAGCATAGAAACGGCTTTGCGCCAATTCCTAACGCTTTCTTAAAGACTTTCCCGCGACATTGATTGCGCTACATTATCATTGCAAAGTGCCTATCTGGCTTGAGGAGTTGCGCCATGAAGTCCGTCGTCATCGCCGGTTATGTGCGTTCGCCGTTTCATTTCGCCAACAAGGGCGGGCTTGCACGTGTGCGCCCCGATGATGTTGCCGCGCAGGTGGTCAAGGAGCTGGTCGCGCGCAGCAAGCTCGACCCCGCCTTGATTGAAGATCTCATTCTTGGTTGTGCTTTCCCGGAGGGCGAGCAAGGGCTGAATCTGGCGCGGCTCGTCGTGTTACTTGCCCGTCTGCCACAATGCGTGGCGGGGCAGACCATAAATCGCTTCTGTGGCTCTTCCATGCAAGCCATTCATAGCGCTGCCGGTGCCATTCAGCTTGGCGCGGGTGAGGCCTTTATCTGCGCAGGCGTGGAGTCGATGTCCCGCATTCCCATGTCCGGCTTCAACCCGATGCCGAATCCCGTGCTCGCAGAGCAATTGCCCGGTGCCTATATGAGCATGGGGCAGACGGCGGAGAATGTCGCTGCGCAGTATAAAATCAGCCGTAAAGAACAAGAGGCATTTGCAGTCGTATCGCATCAGCGCGCGGCCGCAGCGCAGGCGGCAGGCAAGCTGAAAGACGAAATCGTGCCCATCGGCGATGTGGTGACCGATGGTTGCATTCGGAGTGAGACAACGACGGAAAAACTCGCTGAGCTGAAGCTTGCCTTTGATGAAAAGGGGACGGTGACGGCCGGCACCGCCTCACCGCTCACCGATGGCTCGGCGGCGACGCTGGTGACCAGTGAGGATTTCGCCAAGCAGCATAATCTAGCCATTCTCGCGCGCATCAAGAGCATCGCGGTAGCGGGTTGTGATCCAGCGATTATGGGCATCGGCCCCGTGGTCGCGACGCAAAAGGCGCTACAGCGTGCTGGCCTCAGCGCACAAGATATCGATATCATTGAGCTCAACGAGGCCTTCGCTTCACAGGCTCTGGCCTGCATCAGCGCGCTGGGGTTCGACCCGGAGAAAATCAATCTTGATGGCGGCGCGATTGCGATCGGCCATCCGCTCGGCGCGACCGGTGCCCGCATCACCGGCAAAGCCGCTGCTTTGCTCAAGCGTGAAGGCAAGCGCTATGCGCTCGCCACGCAGTGCATCGGAGGGGGGCAGGGGATTGCGACCATTCTTGAGTCCATTTGACCAAAGGAAAACCGGCTATGACAATTATCCAAAAAGTCACCGTGCTGGGTTCCGGCGTCATGGGCAGCCAGATTGTGGCGCTTTGTCTTGGAGTATTAATGATGTTTGCGATACCGGCCCATGCCGAAGTATCGGCGCCCTTTGCTTTTGAGGGCGAAGTCAAGCGTGGCGAAAATTATACGCATTTGCTGCCGGAGGGGCTTTACTTCCATCTGGTGCCGATCAGCATGGATAAGTCTCCTGGTGTGAACGGTGAGAATAATCTGGGATGGCGCGCGGTGATTTCGCCGGAGCCGGATTTTGCTCATCATCCGGCAGCACCAAATTTTGAACTTTTATACCCGCGCAAAGAAGGCTGGACGGGTGGCTGGATGATGGGGTTTCATTTTCAGAAAAGCCCCAGTGGCTCCATGATTGATCCGTTGCCTGCACATCGCCAAATTGAGTTTGTTTTGACTGCGGATGATCTGCGCTATTTTCACTGTCAGCGGCAGGATTTCTTTGCGCAGAGTGTGACTCCGGATGATTGCAACAAACCACAACAGTCGCCGCAACGCATGGGGCATGCTGCAATCGATATTGTGGATTACCAGTTGGATAAACCGAAAGCCGATAAAAAGCTTTCTGGGTTTACGGCAATGCGCTTCAAAGTAACCGGCGATTATCGTGCTGCTGCAAAGAATGAGAAATAGGTGAGGGCTGTATCATGAGCATGATTCAAAAAGTCGCCGTGCTGGGTTCTGGCGTCATGGGCAGCCAGATTGCGGCACAGGTCGCCAATGCCGGTGTGCCGGTGCTGCTGCTCGATATCGTGCTCAAGGATAAATCGGATCGCAATTTTCTCGCCAATGCGGCGCTGGAGAAGATGCAGAAGGCCGACCCCGCGCCTTTCATGCACCCCAAGGCGGCCAAACTGGTGACGCCGGGCAATCTTGAGGATGATTTGAGCAAGCTCAAGGATGTCGATTGGATTATCGAGGCGGTGCTGGAAAATCCGCAGGTCAAAAGCGACCTCTACAAGAAAATCGATGCGGTGCGGAAGCCTGGTTCCATCGTTTCCTCCAACACCTCGACGATTCCGCTGGCGGTGTTGACCGGCGGTCAAAGCCCTGCCTTCGCGCAGGATTTCCTCATCACGCATTTTTTCAACCCGCCTCGCTATATGCGCCTGCTGGAGCTGGTGACCGGCACCGAGACGCGCGCCGACGCGGTGAGCACGGTGCGCGACTTCATCGACCGCCGCATGGGCAAGGGGATTGTGGTCTGCAAGGATAGTCCCGGCTTCATTGCCAACCGCATTGGCACCTTCTTCATGCAGGCGGCTATCAACGCGACGCTTGACCTTGGTTTGACGGTCGAAGAAGCAGACGCGGTCTG
>JAGOHT010000011.1 GCA_017996055.1 Alphaproteobacteria bacterium | reverse complement strand
ATTAAAGGCATCTCTGGCATAGAGCAGCTGTGCGCCCGATATCCCACCCAGCCCGACGCCAAAGGGGAAAACCCCGCGCTGGGCAATCCATTCCCATGCCTCCGGCCACATCATCTCAACGCGCAGGTTAAACGACATGTTGCTGAAGCCTCCACTCGCCGCTTCATCCATATAATAGCCAGGCAGAATTAGCGGCAGCGCTATCGCGAGCAGGGTAAAAAATATCAACCCAATCCGCAGCAATGGGATCGGCTGTCTGGGGTGAATGAGAATGAAAAAGAGAACAAAAATATAGGCCAGCATGGGGCCCTTTTGTGTTGTTAAATAAACGATATAGATGGTGGCAAGTGCAATGAATATCCGCAGCGGCCAGTTGCGTAAATGCAGAAGCAAAAGAAGCCCGAAAAGCGGCGCAACCGTAGCCGCGTGAATGGATGAGCGCAGAAAACCGCCTGCCCGCTTTGCTTCGCCTTCCATATCCCAGTCTCTACTTATATCTACCGTCACGTCCCCAATCGTTGTTGAGAGTCCTACCCAGGGGAAACTGACGAAGTATTTGTCGAGCAACACCCCGATGAAAATGCTGATCCATAAGAGGGTAAGCCAGAGGGTTAGCGGCCTACTTGGTTGCAGCAGCTGGGGCGCAACTATGGCGCCCACCAGCATGGTGAGTAGCATTTTTGCACCATAGGCAGCGGCTGGAAAACTACCAACATTCATCACCATCACCGTGCCATGGAGCAGCACGACGAAAACATAGACCCAATAGGCTGGGTGCAATCGCCGTTCCAGAAATTGCCGCACACCCATGAAGATCACCGGCACCAGTAGCGAGAGATCTCGAACGAAAATCAGTTGGTCCGCACCAAGCATGTTGAGCCAGTAGCGTACCGGCCCTTCAAAGGCATAGACGCTGAAATAAAACCCAAGGCAGTACGTAAGCAGCCTTTCCATCGGTGCTAACCTTTCAGCCAGAAGCTGACAAAGCCGCGCAGATTGCCTAGCGCAGCGTCGTAATAGGAAAAACCCAGGGTCTTGTCGAAGACATGTCCGGCCTTATAAAGACTGCGCACCGCATTCACGATATTGCCGATAAGGCAGCGCAGCAGGCCATTGTTCCAGTGTTTGGCGTAAAGCGCCCCATCACCAATCATGTAGCCATCGAACAGACGGCGCACCTCCGCCGGATCGCGGCGGCCATGAAAATGGTAGGCGATGAGATCAGGGCAATAACGCACCGTCGCACCCGCTTTGTGGGCGCGGTGGATATAGTCGCTTTCGTCCGCGGACGGAAACAGCGCTCCGGCACCAAAACGTTCGTCCATCAGACCGATTGTCTCGTAGATCGTGCGGCTGAAGGTCATGTTGCAGCCGTGAATGAACCCACCAGGATATCGACCATTATAAACAGCAGGTTCAGTCTCGGTCTTAATCGTATAAGGTAGATCGTCCTTGTTCCCCAGCAGGACACACCCGCCAATCATGGTCATGCTTTCCGCGTTGGCATAAAGGCGCAACAGCACTGTGAAATAGTCCGGCGCCAATACACCGTCATCATCACAGAACATCAGAATCCTACCAAGTCCGACCTTCAACCCGGCGTTGCGCGCCGCTGCTAGCCCTGGCTTTAACGCGTCAATCGCACGAACGGGGAAATCCGTATGGCCGCGCGCAAAAGCGGCAATCACATCGGCCGTATTGTCGCGCGAGCCATTATTGACAATAATGAGCTCGACCCTGACATCTGGGTTATTCCGGATGACCGCGGTCAACTGCTCCAGAGCGGTACTGAGCAAGGCCGCGCGGTTCCGTGTGCAAAGAATGACCGAGACATCTGGCGCTTGCTTGCCTTGCTTGGCCGGTGCCTTTTCAGAAGGCTGCGGTGGCGAAACGGAAAGAGCCATGACGTCCTTGTCGTTGGTTGGTAGGGGCTATATCACGACAGCTTGCAAAGTGACAACCAGGCTGTTTGCATTGCACAATAACGCCGATGATGATATGCGAGCCAGGGATGTTTCATTGCTGTTTTGGTTAATATTGACACCAGCAATCGCCGCGCACCATTTTTTGGATCGGCTACAATCAAGGAATAGCTATTTTTGGCACCACTCCTGCAAAAATTCAGGCAGATTCGCGCCCGCCTCAGCAAAGGCAGTTTTGGCCATAATGTTTTGGTTATGTTCGCCGGGACTGCGCTGGGCCAACTTGGCCCGGTGCTGGCCGCGCCGATTCTCACACGCCTTTACGCACCTGAAATGTTCGGGGTTCAGGGTGCTTTCACGGCGGCCTTGTTCATATTGGCGGTCGTGGCTGCCGTGCGCTACGAAATGGCGATTCCCCTAGCCAAGACGGAGGAGGACGCCACCAATCTTATCGCCCTTTGCTTCCTTGCTTTGGCTGGCATGACGAGCATACTCTGTTTCTTACTTTGGTTTTTTACGCCGCTGCGTTTTGCCTGGGCCAGCCTCGGCGCAATGGATCCCTATCGCTGGTGGTTCCCCATAGGCTTTGTTGCGCTGGGTGCCTACCAAATCATGGTCTATGTCGCGACCCAGCAAAATGATTTCAAGACCATCGCTGCCACTAAACTTTATCAGGGCGTTGCCGGTCCGCTCAGCCAAATCGTTATGGGCCTGGCACATTTCGGCACGCTCGGGCTCGTCGTCGGCTTTATCATTGGGCAAAGCGCGGGTACATCAAAATTCGTCTTACGGCTCATTATCCAACGGTGGAGGAAGATGCGCGCGGTGAACTGGGTTACTATCAAGAGCCTAGCCGGCCGCTATAAGAATTTTCCCTTACTCTCTAGTTGGTCTGGCGTGATCAATGCTGCTGGCGACGGCCCGCTGCTCGCGCTCGCCTTGCCGATGCTCTACTCAACTACCGTTGCGGGCTATGTTTTTCTGACCGACCGGATAATTGGTCGGCCGTTGCTGATGATCAGTACCTCTATACTGCAGGTCTATGTTGGCGAAACCGCGAAAATCGCCACGACGAATCCGGCAGGTGTGCGTAAGCGCTTCCTCCAGTTGCTTGCCATCCAGACCGCCATCGTTACCACTTGGCTGCTCGTCGTCAACCTGCTTGCCAGCTGGTTCTTCCCGCTTCTATTCGGCGCCGAGTGGGGCGATGCGGTACCCTACCTCCATGTCCTCAGCATCGCCTTGTTGCCCCACCTGGTGACACACACTTTGATTCACACCCTACAAGTTATTGAAAAACAGTCACTTTTCGCCCTGTGGGAAGTCGGTCGACTCATTATTGTCGGAGGCACTCTGGTTGGTGCGTGTTCGCTTGGTTTTGATGCGCTGCACGGCCTGCTGGCTTACAGTATTTGCCAGGCGGGGGCACACCTAGTATTGTTGGGGCTTATGTATCGCTCGATTCAACAAATTCAAAACAAACCGGCGGAGTTCAACGATGTCTAGGTTAAGTCATATTCTCTGCCAGTTCGCGCTCTTGCTGAGTGTTACGCTGACGCCTACGCTGAGCCATGCAGGTGCGTTCTGCCTTAAACCGCAGGGGCAGCAGCCGCAGTGCCTTTACGACGACGCCGGTGAGTGTCGCCGCCGTGCCGGGCAAGTGAACGGTGTCTGTACAGCTAACCCGGATGTCCTGACTGTGACGGCAACCAATGGCCAATTTTGCCTGGTGACGACCGGTGGTGCGATGCTCTGCGCCTTTCTGGACCGCGCTAGCTGCGAGAAAGAGGCTACAAAAAAGAACGGCGTCTGCATCGACAGCACTGTACAGGGGGTTCAGCCTGACTTGCACCGCGATATGCCTGGCCGCCTCTATTAAAGCCTCACGACCAAGACCTAAGTACATTAACCAAATTGCCTTCCCCCATTCTTTCTGATAGCTTTTCGAGGCAAGCGGAAAGAACTTGCACCATTCCATCCTTTCGGTTACCAATCACCCGCCGCTTTTTTCGATTTTTAACAACCGTTTGCGGCGAAGGCTTCATGTGGCCTCGCATCAAAACTAACGTTGGGTAGGAGCATCTCTCATGGCATCATCCGTTTTCTCCGGCTGCTTCAAAGGCCTGACGTTGGTGGTTTTTAGCGGCCTGCTTACTGGCTGCCTATCCGCTCCGCCGATTGATGATTTGCCGCAAGCGCCAAAAAATGTTGCGCCGCAACTCATTGAAGCTCCGTCCCTGCCTGCGTATCACCTGCAGATCGGCGACGTTATGGACGTCAAGCTGCTAGAGAATCCGGAACTCAATGATCAGGTCACGGTTCGCCCGGATGGTTATATCTCGACGACTGTAACCCAGGATGTAAAGGCTTATGGCCGCACCCCTAAAGAGCTGCAGCAGGAGCTGGAAGACCACTACCGCAAGCATTTGCGTAGCCCGCAGGTTTCGGTGATTGTGCGCTCTTTTGCCCCCACTAAGGTCTATGTGACAGGTGAAGTGTTCGGCCCTGGCGAATTTATCACTGTCGGCCCCAATCTGACGCTCTTGCAGGCAATCGCTCGTGCGGGTGGCGCCAAGCCTTCGGCACGTGTTGATCAAATCTTGATAATCCGCCGTGGTGCCGGTGAAAAGCCGGAAGCCTTCACTACAAGCTACCGTGCAGCAGTTTCTGGTAGCGATCCGTCGAGTGATGTGCGCCTTGCGGCTTATGACGTAGTCTATGTGCCACGCAGCGATGTGGCAGATGTCTATACCTACTTTAACCAGTATCTCCAACAGTTCGTGCCTTCGGCTTTCGGTATGAGCTATTCCTTCAATCCATTGATTGATGGTAAGTAAGTTGGGTAGCGCGGCACGATAATACGTTTCGTGCGCGATTGAAGTGTGCCGGTGACAGCCGGCTAGGGAGCCGCCAACGCTGACAAAGCGTTGGCGACTTCGTTTGTACGGCGCAACTCTGATGCGAGTATGGTTTTGATATGCAAATTGAACTGACTTCACGCGGCTTGATGACGACGCTTTTTCGTCATCGCTTCAAATTGGTTCTGAGTTTCATTTTTTGCGTTATGATTGCTATCGCTAGCCTCTTAACAGCCACGCCTGCTTATGAAAGCGTCGGCAGCCTCCTCGTCAAATTCGGCCGCGCGGCCACCCCCGATGTATTCGACTTCAAAGTTGGCGGCGGCGGAGAAGTCTCGCAGAATGACCGGCGCGAAATCATGCAGTCTAACATCCAGATCATCCAAAGCCGTGATTTACTGCGTGGCATGGTTCATGATTTTGGTGTCGAGACGCTTTATCCCGGGCTGACCGCCTCATTACGGCCTGGAGACAATCCGATTGAAGCAACCATCTCACGCCTGCAAGGCCAAGATCTTGTCGCGAAGACGTCGATGAACAGCGATATCATCGAGGTTCATTTGTTCAACCGGGATCCGCAACTGGCAGCAAAATTCCTGCAGAAACTGTTTGACCAGTTTATAATTCTGCAATCCGACGTTTATAATAAAGCGCAGACAGATTTTCTTGCTGAGCAGGTCAAGCAGGCTCAGGAAAAGCTGCACCAGTCGCAAAAGGCCTTGCGCGAATACAAGGAACAGGTGGGCGTCTCGTCGATCGATGAAGAGTTGCGTCGCTTGCTCGAACAAAAAATGACGGCCTCGAACATCGCGCTCACCGCAATGGACAAATCTAAAGAACGCTTGGAAGAGTTAGAAGCCAAGGAGACCGAGTTACTGGCGACTTATCATTCCAGCAGCCCCGCCGTGCAAAAGCTGCGGCAAAGCATCGCCAAGGCACGCGAACAAGTCGAGCAGCGCCAGCATGATCTCAAAATTGGCGGTAGAGATGACGATGGCTCACAAGCCTTTGTTTCCGCTGAAATGGCCCGCATTCAAAAACGAATCGAGAAGCTTGAAGCGGTGCGCACTCGTCATGATGACCTCGACCGTCAGGTAAAGATTGACGAAGAGAATTATAAAACCTTCGCCCTCCGCAGCGAGGCGGCACGCGTAAACCAGACGCTCAATGAGCAAAAAATCACTCGCATTACAATACTCGACACTCCAATTGCACCGACGCGCCCGTCACGCCCAAGAAAGATGATCACCCTGATCTTTGCCATCTTGGCGGGCGCACTTATCGGTTTAGGCGCAGCTTTGATCGCAGAGACAATGGATGATCGCTTCAGCACCCCATCGCAAGTGGGCCACAGCCTGAAACTACCAGTGCTTGCCAGCTTCTTCTCAACCGGCGGGAGGAAATAAACGTGGCGCAGATGCATAACAACAATTCACCTGGTGCTAATTCACTTTCGGTTATGCAACAAAGTACAGCGCTCGCGCTGGATGCGAATGCGCTGCTGGCATTGCCGACTGTTGCCATCAAGCTGGGACTAAATCTGCCGACCGGTCAGCTCATTGCCCTCCATCAAGCCATTCGGAATGCCCTGCCCGGCAATAATCACGTCGTTCAATTCGTTAGCGCATATGAAGGTGAGGATGTCAGCCTCATCGCCTTTGAAACCGCCCTCGTCGCTGCCACCTTGGTGGGTAAGCGTGTGCTTTTCATCGACACTGGCAGCGAACAGCAGGGTATCGACCCAATGCTAGCCGGTGCGGTTCACACATCACTCGATGTGCTACTGCATAATGGCGGGAGCTATCATGGCAAGATCGTCACTATTGCTGGCACACGCCTTTCATATGCCATTCTACGCGGGCCAGAAAATGCCAGCCTGACCCTAGCTAACCCTGACGCTATTCGTTTATTGTTTGATAATCTGCGTCAGTATTTCGATCTTATCGTCATCGACTCCGCTGGTTTGCTGACTGACGTTTTCGGCACGATTTTGGCACGGCAAGTTGATGGTTCCGTGCTTGTCATCGCCGCAGAACATACGCGCACGCCCGTCGCGGAACAGACGCGCCGCACAGTTGAGAATTCCGGTGGTCGCGTGATTGGCGCCGTTTTGAGCAAGCGCCGCTGGCATATCCCGATGTGGCTCTATCGACTACTCTATCGTCAGCGTGGTCCGGTCTAAGTTCGGCATGGCGTCTCGTCACATTCTTATTGCCAATAACATCTACCCCCCCATCATGGCGGGTGGTGCTGAGCTGATTGTCGCTTATCTGGCAGAAGGACTGGCGGCGAAGGGCAATCGTGTAACTGTAGTTTCGACCTGTGGGCCGGAAATGGAGCCTTATCCGGTCGAGACGCGCAATGGCGTAGAGATTATCCGCTTTTTCCCAAAAAATGTTTATTGGTCGTTTGCGCGCGGCAACCAACAGCCTGGCTATAAAAAAGCCTTGTGGCATCTGCGTGATGCTTGGAATCAGGATGCAAACCGCCGCTTTCAGACCATTCTCGCCGAAAAGCAGCCGGACGTGCTGCATACGCATTTGATTGATGGACTGTCCGCCGTCTTGTGGCGTCGCGCGAAACGCGCGGGTATTCCCGTATTGCACACTGCCCATGACTACCATTTGTTATGCCCTCGCGCATTTATGCTAACGCGATCGTTGGCGCTCTGCACAAAACCGCAAATCGGCTGCCAGCTTTACAGGCAATGGCATTTGCACACTGCCGCAGATGTTGATCTTTTCACCAGCCCGTCGCAATTTCTTATAGCCAAGCATTTAGAAAATGGCCTGCAGACCAAGCAAACGGCGGTCATCCGCAATGGCATTCCTCTGCCAATTGTGCCTCCGCGCCAGCGCGCCAGCACGGCCCCTTTGCGCTTTCTGTTTCCTGCGCGCCTAACTATCGAAAAAGGCTGTGAAGTCGTACTAGCCGCGATGCAGCATTTGCCACAAGAATTGAATTTTGAACTCACGGTCGTAGGCAAAGGCCCACTCGAAGAGCATTTCAAGTCTGCAGCGGAAAAAGACAAGCGCCTGCGTTTTCTGGGTTACGTCAGCGGAGAGCAAAAAACCGAGATTTTTAGCCAGTCTGATTGTCTTATCATTCCATCTTTATGGTATGAGAACGCGCCTGTCGTCATTGTCGAGGCTGCCGCGTATGGCATGGGTGTTATCGGCAGCCGTATCGGCGCAATTCCTGAATTTGTCGACGATGAAAAGACTGGTCTGCTGTTTGACCCCGGCAATCCACAGGCGCTCGCAGCAGCGATGATCACGCTTATCAAAAATCCTTCGCGTTTGCCTCAATTTGCGGTCAATGCACAAAAACTCTTGACGGAATGCACGGTCGACCGCATGGTCGCGTCCTACAGCGCGTGGTATGAAACCTTGTTAGCCCAACGGGCTGCTGGCACTGCGCGCATTGTTGCTTAACAAGCGCTGAATTATCGTTCCCTTGTTTACCAGCGCTTGACGCCGCCGCGCGATGTCCGGCCGCGTAAAGCAATTGGCGACCTTGATGCGTTACACTCGCAGCATCGCCTCAGTTCCAATCATGTAACCCATACACGGCTTCGCTGTGTTCTTAAGGAGGTCACCATGCGTCGATACAAATTTTTTACGGCTTTGTTGAGCACGAGTTTCTTGTTGTTGGCTCAATCGGCAAACGCCGCCACGCTGGTCAACACGCAGGCTTTTCTTGACCGTTTTTTTGGCGTGAATACACATCTCAATAATTGCTGTAACGGCAAATATGAAAATACGGCGCGCGTTATCAGCGAGATACAATACATCGGTGCAACTCATTTGCGTGACGGACCAATCCCAATGGGTGGACTGATTGATCGCTATAAGGCAATCGCGAGTGCTACAGGCGTCAAATTTCATGCCGTGATCGAGAGTGGCTCACCCAAACGTCAGCGTGACTGCCTCGCCGTCATCGATAATTTCCTGAAAAGCGCGCCTGGCCTAATTTCACTCATCGAGGGCGGCAATGAAGAAGATACGACCTTCCCAAAATCACAAGGCGCGACCCTCTCTGATACGGCTACACTGCAGTATCAGGTTAATAACATCGGCCAGGCCGCTAAGGTAAAAGTTGCTCAGTTGAGCGTTGGCGCAGGCTGGGCGCCGCCACTCTGGGAAGGTAATTACAAGAAGTTTGGCAAGCCCCCTGCTGATTACGGCAATGCCCATGTTTATAGCAACAAGGGCGAAGTTCCCTCCACTTCCCTCAAACGCATTGGTGAACTAGCAGCCTGGTCCGTCAACGGTAAGGCCGTCGATGTCAGCGAGTATGGGATTTTCTCCTATGCACAGGCCACACCTGCGCTTACCAGTGCTTACATGCATATCGCGCCTTTTTCTTCCTATCTTTACGGCCATGCTTATCTCTCGGTCTATGCGCTGCATGATGATTCCACGGGCGTAATCGGCTTCTATAACGCTCAGGGCGTACCACGCGCCCATGCCCATTACTGGCACGCAACGAGTCGTCTGCTCGCCGACCCTGCTGGCCGCAATCTGCCTGCTCGTACCGCCAATATCACCTTCACCAATTTACGCACGGTCGGGAAAGGGGTTGCAGGCATAAAGAATGTTCCGATGTTTAAGTCGAATGGCTCGGTGTGGATTGCAGTATATGATGAAGAACAGCCCTCAGCTGCACCGGGGGCAGAGACAATCACGCTCGACAAGACCTATCCTTTTGTCCAGGTTATTGATGGCCGTTCAGGTGCAACGCTCCAAACTCTAAGCAATGCCCGACAAGTGTCGATTAACTTACCTCCCAATCAGTTGTTTTTCGTTGTCGGCACTTCCCAGAAAGTTGTGGTTAAGCTTTAAAACCTGAATCCTCACAGGCCAGCCCCTTGCCGGGGCAGCCCTGTGAGGGTTAGGCTATGGCCAGGAATCACTCAGTCTCTAGGTCATCATGCAGCCCGCCATGCCGCTTCCCCACGCACCCGAAATTCCCGCTATCGCCATGCCCGCTCTCTATGAAGGAGAGGCAGCCTATCTCGCTTTGCTTAACTATGTGCGCCAGCATGGCACCGAGAGGATGGATCGTACCGGCACCGGCACTCTAGCCAGCTTCGGCCACCAGCTGCGCTTCGATTTGCGCCTTGGCTTTCCGCTGCTCACCACCAAGAAGGTGCATCTCAAATCCATTATCCATGAGCTGCTCTGGTTCTTGCGCGGAGAGACAAACGTCAAATATCTGCAGGAAAACAAAGTCTCCATCTGGGATGAATGGGCAGATGACGCAGGGAATCTCGGCCCCATCTATGGCCAGCAATGGCGCGATTTCGGCGGCGAAAGCCTCGGCGCAGGCAAAGGGGTTGACCAAATTAGCGAGCTGATTGCACGGCTCAAGAAGGACCCGAACAGCCGCCGTCACATCGTCTGCGCCTGGAACCCACTCGCACTGGCGCAGATCAGCAAATCACCGCCGCCCTGCCATGCTCTGTTCCAGTTCTATGTAGCCGGCGACACCCTCTCCTGCCAGCTTTACCAGCGCAGCGCCGATTTGTTCCTTGGCGTGCCATTCAACATCGCCAGCTATGCGCTGTTGCTGATGATGGTGGCGCAAGTCTGCGGCCTTAAGCCAGGCGAGTTCATCCATAGTTTTGGCGATGCGCATATATACCGCAACCATCTCGATCAGGTGCAGGCGCAGTTGAGCCGCGCTATTCGGCCGCGCCCAACCATGGTGCTCAACCCAGCACGTGCTGATATCTTCAGCTTCGCCTATGATGATTTCATGCTGAGCAATTACGACCCACATCCGGCCATCAGCGCACCGATTGCGATTTAAGCGCAATGGCCATCATTCTCATCGCCGCCTGTGCTGGGGCGCGCCAGGTTATCGGCGACAAAGGACGCTTGCCTTGGCATTTTCCCAGTGATTTGAAATTCTTCAAACAGGCCACGTTGGACGGCACCGTGCTGATGGGGCGCACGACCTATGACGCCATCCTGACGCAGTTCGGTCGCCCGCTGCCGCGCCGCCGCCATCTGATTGTCAGCCGCGATGCCACCTATCATCCCGAAGGTACGGAGGTTTTTGCTTCCATTCCGGCGGCGCTGGCGGCAGTGCCAACGGAGCAAGATGTGTTTGTCGCGGGCGGTGCCCAGGTTTACCTTCAGACTCTCCGTCACGCCAACATTGTTTTGCTCACGCATATTGATGCCGAGATTACGGGGGATGCATGCTTTCCGCTCCTTGACCCTGCTGAGTGGCAGGCGACGGAAACCAACCGCATCAGTGAAAACGGAGTTACGCTGCGCTTTTGCCGGTATGAGCGGTGTGCTTAGTTGGCCTATTTGGTAAATGACTGGCCGCAAATAGTTTCAGCTAATTTATGTTACAAAGGCACAGACTTTGCTGGAGCTCTAAAATCATGTCGCTTGATCCGAACCGAATAATCGATATTAGCGGTATCAACAAAGCCGATTTACTCGTCGGGCTTTATAATGCCTCTGCCCCTGTCGGATACGGGTTTCTGGCGAAAGGATCAGACAAGCCTCTCACTTATCGTGCTGCTCGAAAAGAAATCGCATCACGTAAAACTGATGGCACGCTCCATATCGATGTTCTGCGCGGGCGTCCAATCAAAGCCGCTATTGGCGGTGACAAGCTTGATCCTTGGCTCTATGACCGTGAAAATGGTTTGGAGAAGGGTCTGGATGCGGTAATTAGCGTAAAAGTGAATAGCCTGCGTCCGCAATCACGCCAACAAAGACTCTGGCGAGCCATCGTCGATAAAGTCTACAAAGTCTAAATCTAGCGCTTAACCTTCACTGTTGTGTGAGAAGCGTACAGCGCAGGGTATCTCGCATGAAATTCCTTGAGCACAACCTTGCGCTCGGTCTTGCTCAGCCCTTTGATTTTTGCGTGCACTGCCTTACGGTCGGCGCGAAAGCGCGCTTGTTCTTCCGGTGATAAGGCTGCCAGCTGTTTTTCAAAATCAGCTTTCTTCTCCGCCTTTTGCTCTGGGGTCAAATGCCCCCTCAAGGCAGCGACGGAACCATCCAGGACCAGCGTCGGGGCACCATCAGCTGCATTCGCCAGCACTGGCGCTAAACACAGGGACAAGGCGAGGATGAATTTCTTGGCTGCCATCTTATTGAAACCCTCTCAATTCAGCAGTGTAGTGACCGCTTCGCCGCTGGAATAAGCAGCGAAGCGGTTTGCGAACTTACTCCGCGCCGGGAACTTCTGTCGGTGCTGGAGCTGGGCGGCCGTGAGTGATGCCCCCGCCTTCGCCGCCACGTCGACCGCGACCACCTCGGCCGCCATGTTCTTCGCGCCACTTCTTGTGCATTTCGTGGCGTTCTTCCGGCGACATATTTTTCATCGCTTCGTGCCGCTCTTTCATCTTGGCTTTAATCTCGGCCTGCTTTTCCGGTGGTAGACTGTCAAACTTTTCCTTCATCTTGGCACGCATGGCTTCGCGCTGTTCCGGCGACATGTCATGCATGCGGTGATGAGTACCTGGGCCGCCATGCTCACCGGGGCCTTCGCCGTCATGCATCATCCGCGGCGCGCCAACACCGTCGTTATTGGCTTGAACAGGTGCTGGCATGAATGCCAGCATAGCCGCCAGGGACAAAGCCCCCAACAGAATGCGTTTCATAATTTTCTCCCATAGGTTAAGGGTTAAACACCATCATCCAAGGCGCAAACTAAGGCCGATTTATGGCTGTTTAGCTGCGCCGGACTGCCGCGCCACTTGGCCGACCACGACAATATGCTATACGTTTGCAGCAACTGTTTCCGTCGCCCGCTTCAGGGCTCAGCAGAGAGAAAATGATCAATCTCCTCATTCGTCTGGTCGAGAACTGCCGCCGCAAGGCTTGGGCCGTTATCGCGCTCTATCTCCTGCTGGCCGGGCTTGCAGGTGGCTATGCCGCCACGCATTTCCGCATGAATACCGACGTCAACACCCTACTGGCAGCTGATTTGCCCTGGCGGCAGCAGGAAAAGGCGCTGGAAAACGCCTTTCCGCAGCGCAATGACCTGCTGGTCGTGGTCATCGACGGCGAGACGGCGAGCGTCGCTGAGAGCGCGGCAAGCAAGCTATTTGCGGCCATGAGCGCCCGTCCAGAATTGTTCCAAACGCTGCAGCGCCCGGATGCGCTGCCATTCTTCCGGCAAAATGGCCTGCTCTATCTGGAGCAGAAGGAACTTGCCGACCTTATCGACCGGCTCATGCAGGCACAACCGCTGCTGGGCACCTTGGCAGCTGACCAAAGTTTGCGCGGTCTCTTCCGTACTTTCGGCATGATGCTTACCGGTGTCGAGCAGAAGGTGATTGCCGATGACCAGTATGTTCCAACCTTCAAGCAGGTCGCCTCCATCATCACGGCTCAGCATGCCGGTCAAGCCGCTAAAATGGACTGGGGGAAACTCATCGCGTCCAGTAATGACGGTCGGGCACTACGCCGCTTTATCCTGACGCAGCCGGTGCTGGACTACGCCGCCCTCTCGCCGGGCGCAGCCGCGACCGAAGCCGTGCGCGCGATGGTCAAAAGCACCGACTTAGACGTGCAAACGGATGTCAAAATCCGCCTCACCGGATCCGTCGCCTTGAATGACGAGGAATTTGCCAGCGTTGCAGACGGCATGGGCGTAGCCGCGCTGGGTTCGCTTCTCATCGTCGCGACGCTGCTGATTCTGGCGCTGCGTTCGTTGCGCCTGGTTGTGCCCATCCTCATGACACTCACCACCGGCCTAATGCTGACTACCGCTGCCGGTTTGGCCATGCTGGGGGCGCTCAACCTGATTTCGGTGGCATTTGCTGTTATGTTCATCGGCATCGCAGTTGATTTCGGCATCCAGTTCGGTGTGCGTTTCCGTGACCAGCATTTTCATTATCCGGATCAGACCGCCGCACTGCGCGCAACGACAAAGGTGATTGCAGCCCCGCTCAGCCTGGCCGCTGCCAGCACAGCTGCCGGCTTCTTTGCTTTTACCCCCACAGCCTATGCTGGAGTCGCTGAGCTTGGCTTGATTGCAGGCACGGGCATGATCATCGCGCTCATATGCAACCTGACGCTCCTTCCCGCACTGTTGACATTGTGCAGCCCGCCGGCAGAGCGCGAAGCGGTCGGGTTTCGGTGGACCCGTCCGCTCGATGATTTTCTGCACAAACAGAGGAAACCTGTCATGGCGCTGGCGTTGCTGCTGGCCCTGAGTAGCGGCGCATTGGCCACCCAACTGCGTTTCGATTTCGACCCACTCAACCTCAAAGACCCGAAGGTTGAGTCTGTCGCCACCTTGTTTGATCTCGCCAAAAATCTCGATAGCACGCCCTATACCGCGCAGATTTTAGCCCCTAATCAGAGTGAGGCAGATGCGCTTGCCGCCAAGCTGCGTACCTTGCCGCAGGTGGCGCGGGTGATGACGTTATCCAGCTTCATT
Source organism: Alphaproteobacteria bacterium (assembly GCA_017996055.1). Taxonomy (GTDB): domain Bacteria; phylum Pseudomonadota; class Alphaproteobacteria; order UBA9219; family RFNS01; genus JAGOHT01. The sequence continues at coordinate 8,274 of JAGOHT010000011.1, read as the reverse complement.
CCCGAAGCGCAGGAAAGCAAACTGGACCTACTGCACGACACACAAATGATTTTACTGGCGACACTCGCCCCAACCGACTTCGCCCCTGCCCCGAAGGCCGACGATTTACAAACCTCTGCCAAAGAACTTCTCTCTCGTCTCGACAAGTTACGGGATAAAAATCCCGCCATCGCCGAACTGGCCGAAGCGTTGCGCCCACTCAGCATGCAGCCGGAGGCGCTGTTCAAGCTGCAAGACGCTCTGGTGGGTGGCTTGCCGCAGCAACTGATCCAAATCCGTGACCTGCTCGGGGCGCAGCCCGTGACATTGGCAACTTTGCCAGACGAACTGCGGCGCGACTGGGCAACAGCAGATGGTCATGCGCGTTTGGAGATTTACCCAGCCATCAATCCACGCGACCCGGCGCAGTTGTTGACCTTCAATGCCGCAGTGCAGGCTGCTGCGCCGCAAGCCACCGGCACCACCATCGCCATCGCGGAATCTGGCCATACCGTCGTGCACGCCTTCCAACAAGCGGCGCTCGGGGCACTGGCAGTTATAGCCCTGCTGCTGCTGCTCTGCTTGCGGCGGGTTTTCGATGTGTTGGCACTGCTTGCCCCCCTGCTCCTCGCTGGGCTGCTAACGCTTGCCACATGCGTCTTGCTACAAGTGCCGGTCAATTTCGCCAATATCATCGGCCTGCCGTTGCTTTTAGGGCTAGGCGTGTCATTCGCCATCTATTTCGTCAGCTATTGGCGCGATGGCGGCATCGACCCACTGCAATCCAGTATGGCTCGTGCCGTGTGTTTCAGCGCGGCGACGACCTTGGTTGCTTTTGGTTCCCTGGCTATGTCGGCACATCCCGGTACTGCAAGTATGGGGAAAATCTTAACAATCGCCCTCATCTATGCCCTAGGTTGTACATGTTTCCTATTGCCTGCTTTATTAAGGCAGGATAAACCATAAGAAGGTTATCCTCATCCTTTCATTAACCTGCCCCACGAGTTTCCCATGACCCGCTCCGCCGTCCTACGCACGCTGCTGCTATGCTGTGTTGTCAGTTTTGGAACCGTTGGGTGCGCCAGCAACCCACCCGCCAACCAAAGCAAGATTGTCTCGGACGCGCATCAGGATCCGCTGGAGCCGATGAACCGCGCGGTGTTCGATGTTAACGACTTCCTCGATCGGCTGCTCTTCAAGCCGCTGGCTGAATTATACCGGTTTGTGACTCCAACCGTTGTGCGTGACCGTCTTGGCAGCATGTTTGACAATATGAACGAACCGGTGGTGATGGCGAATAGCCTGATGCAAGGGCGTGTGACGGATGCAGGCAAATCGCTGGGTCGTTTGGTCGTCAACTCGACCATCGGCGTCGCCGGGGCTTATGATGTGGCAGGTGAGGGCTTGGGCTGGCAGGCGAAGGCGGCTGATTTCGGTCAGACTTTGCATAGCTGGGGCGTTGGGCAAGGCCCGTATCTCGTGATGCCATTCTTTGGCCCATCGACCCTACGTGATGGGGTGGGCATGGGTGCGGATATGATGATGTCGCCTTGGGGCTATGTCGCTATGGAAGGCCCGCACTCGACCTCGAAAGCCTTTAGCTACACCAGCACCGGCGTCGGCGCCCTGGTCAAGCGTGAGCAGCATATCGATGATTTGGAAAAGCTGAAGCAGGGCTCAATTGATTTCTACGCCCAGATGCGCAGCGTCTATCTGCAATATCGTAACAAGCAGCTGGGAATCAGCGCGCCGTTGCCAACCTCGGCGAGCTACGACGAGCAATGAATTCACGCGCGTCCCAAGGCACGGACGAATTGGCGTAATGCACGCGGCACTTCGCCGGTCTTGGCTGACTTAACCGGAATTTCCGGATAGGCATCAAAACCAGTAAATAGCGCTGGCGAGATCCGCACACCACCGGTCAGCTGCGATACCCGCACCTCAAAACACCCTGAAACATCGTGCTTATTGCTGTGCCCAGCAACTGCAAAGACGCTGCTCTTCATTCCCAAGGCGCCGGCGATTCCTGGATCGGGCTCAACCTTGATGGCACCAATCGTAAGGCCGTGACGGCGGGTCACGATATTTTTTGCCGATTGCCACAGGCGCAATGCACGCTTGTTTGCAAGATTGTTCCGCCCCATTTCATGCGCGGGTTCGTATTGGGTGGGTGGTGGCACCGGGGTGATAATCATGATTATGTGTCTCAGCAGTTTGTCTGTGCCGATTTTGCCTGGAAATGCTGAAACTAAAAGGCAATTATGCCACACGCCGGTCGGCCAGGCGGGTAAATCGCGCCAAAAGGGTTAATTCCTTTAACAATTCTTCTTGTCGCGCGAGCGCTTCGGCATCTTCGCCCCATTGCTCGCGCTGGAACAGGCTTTCCAGCTCCGCCGCCGCCAGGATCGACGCCGGTTCCTTGTGCCCTGTAAGCAAGGCTAAGCCCAGAATCAGCGAGCCCGTTAAGGCGGTCGCCTGTTGCAAAACCGTCAATTGCAGTGGTGGTAACGCCCCCACTAGGTCATGCAAAATTTGTTGAGGCTTGGCCTCTTGCACAGCGGGCGACAAACCGGTTGCGACCTGTAGCCGCGCCCCGAAGCGTTGCACCGCCCAGTCAAGATAGGGCTGCCAGATGGCTGCCTGCCGCTCGGCCAACGTTACGGGCTGTTCATCGCGCAAACAGAGCAAGTCATTGGCGGCATAGCTTGCCACTTCGGCAGCCACGATGGCATGGCGTGGCGCGACGATATCATGGGCAGTCGCAACCAGCTGGCTCAGCGAAAAGTTACGAGGGTCGAATTTTGGCGGCGCGGCGTTCCATTCGGCCGCGAGCGCCTCGGCCAGCGCTAGGGTGGGGCATAAATAGACTGCGCCCGCAGGGGTGGTCTTCGCTACGCCGTCAAGCGCCAGGGCATAGCCATTGCTCTGCGGAACCGCGGTTGCGGCACGCCAGGTGCGTTTGAACATGGTGACCAGCCTATTGCCCGAACAAACCCTTGAGCGGGGACTTCTCGCCGCCCAGCAGATTTTTCAACACCGGTGGAGCCTTTTCGCCACCAACGGCCTTGCCCAGCTTCTCTGACAGGCCTTTGACCTTGCCTTGTACCAGTTCTTTCCCCGCATCGAGCGAAACACCTGCCGCGCTGCTCGACGCCGCATCTGCCGTATAGGTCGGGTGATCGAGCGCATCGGTGCAAGGGTCGGCCTGCGCCGGATTGACGCTCGGCACACGCAGCACCGGCTTCGCGCTTGGCACCGGCAACTCCTTGCCTAGGAAAGTGCTGGCCAAACTGGCGATCGCGCCGACCGAGTCCATCTTGAAGCCCGGCTTGGTCAGCGGGCCGCTTACATACATCGGGCTGGCGAGCGCCGCCAGCTTGGCATCCTTGGTTTTGGGCTGGAAAGTCAGCTGCAGATTTTCCTGCCGCAGATTAATCGTACCCTCACCCAGCACGGTCGCCAACGACGTGTCGAGCAGAATCCCGTTGCTGGTCAACAGGCCGTCCTGCGCCCTGAAGCGCATGGTGCCGCAGGTGACCTTGTTTTCTGTGGCAAGCGGCGAGCCCGGCGACAGCAATTTAAGCATATTGGTCACGACTGGCCCCATTGTCTCGGCAGGCAATATACTGCCGCCGATTTTCAGCACCACCAGGCCGTCAAGGTTGTCAGCAAGCAAGCGCGGACTATCACCCGCCGTGCGCGACTCGATGATCAGCGTGGTTTTACCGAGTGAAATATTGCTATGCCCCAGCGCCTGCAATACGGGTTGCAAATTCATATCGCGCGCATTGAGACCGAAGTCCATCTGCTGCGGCGGCGTGGCATTGACATGCATTTGCGCCATCAATGGATTCCCCGCCAGCTGCGCTGTCAACTGCGGCAGGCTCAGCACTCCATTCTGTAAATCCACACGGGCTTTGATATCTTCAAGTGCCAATTTGCCCTGGGCGATTTTACCGATGCTGACATCCAGCTTGGCATCCACACTCTTAAGCGGGGCCAGATCGAACTTCTTGTCGCTGAACAGGCGCTTGGTGGCCACGGCCTTTTCTGGGGCGGCAGCCGTCGTCACCGGCTCCTCGCCAGGCGCTGCTGCAACGGTGGTTGCATTACCTTCTGGCAAGGTTATGGCGTCTATGGCGATAGCGCCCATGACTGAGGGCTTGCCCGCAAGTTTCATCAACAGGTGACCCGTCACCGTGCTACCAAGGCTGCTGACCAGCTTGAAATCAGGGATGTCGAGTTCTTTGCCCAGCTCCAGGACTTTGCCGTCACCAGAAAAATCATTCCCGAGATATTTTGCCTGCGCCGCAAACGTCCAGGGCTGCTTGTCGAGCAGTGCCAACCAGGAGCCGCCATTCAGGTTGACCGAAAAAGGCTGCTGATTAAAAATACCGGTTGCTGCCAGCACAGTTTTGTCATGCGCCTGCAGCGACAATTCCTTGATGCTCAGTTCGGTGGCTTTCGGCTTGCCGGCCTCGCGCATGGAAAAATGCAAATTCTTGACCAGGAGCTGGTCAAGGCTGATCGCCAGCGGCATTTTGGCCGGTGCAGGTTGCGCTGCTGTAGGCGCAATTTTATCCTGCGCCGCAGCTTTCTCCGGAGCCTCAGGGCTGGCCTTGGCGCTAGCAAATTCCCAGTTTTTCTGGCCCGACGCGCTGGTCTCCAACTGTATATCAGTATCGCTCAAAGTCACACGCTCGACTTCCAGGCGGCGTGGTGACTGCAGCAATGGCCCCAGCTTGACCGCCAAAGCCATCTGGCCGACTTTCACCATCTCCGGCCGCGACGCCCAAGCGGGGTTAGCGAGCACTATGTCGTTGACTTCGAGTGCGGGGCCGCCCGCGAGCTTAAGGCGCATCGTCCCGTTCAAGCTCACCTTGCGTCCGAGCTTTTCAGAAAGAAATCCAGCAATTTCAGCACGATATTGGTCTGGATTAAATGTCGCCAGGAAGATGCCGCCACCCACTAAAGGAATCAGAATGACGGCGCTGACCAAACCGGTGAGAAGACCAAACCTACTTTTTTTCACGCTGCCGTTTGCGGCCATCTTCTACTCCATCGAATGGGTCGGGCTGATCGCCCGAGAAATTGAACCAGGAAAATGTCTTGCGCAAGGCAGCTGGCAAGGGCGCCTGAGCGTCAATCACCCCGCCGCGCGGATGGGGTATGATGAGACGGCGGGCGTGCAAATGCAACCCGTCATAAAGACTGCCGGCTTCCCAATTTGGTGCGGCGGACCCATCCACTCGCACGGACGGGCGATAAACCGGGTCACCCAAAATCGGCGTGCCGATAGCCTGAAGATGGACACGCAGCTGGTGCGTGCGGCCAGTCAACGGCCAGAGCGCGACCAAGGCCGCCTGTTTGCCCGCCGGCTCCAGCACGCTATAGAGTGTCGCGGCGTCTTGCCCATCCGGATCGTCAGCCGTAGTGCCGACCATATGGGTGCCTTCCTTCTTTAGCGCCAGGTCGATGCGCCCTTCGATGGGACGCGGAGCGCCAATCGTCACCGCCCAATAGACCTTACGCGTATCGCGGCTGCGGAAGGCTGCTGCCAGCTTGGCTGCAGCAAAGGAATTTTTGGCCAGCAGCAGTACGCCGCTGGTGTCCTTATCCAGCCGATGCACCAGTTTTGGTCGTTCCCCTGCCGCATCGCGCCAACGGTCGAGCATGGCATCAAGATGCTGGCGCTGGCCTGTTCCCCCCTGCACCGCCAGCCCTGGCGGCTTGTTGAGCACGAGCACATCGGCATCTTCATAAATAACCCATTGCGCCACAGTTTTATCCTTGCCGGGCTTAGCGGTTACCGGCGGTGGCGCGGTGACATTCGGTGGAACTCGGATTTTTTGCCCTGGGGCCAGGCGGGCATTGGCCTTAACGCGCTTGCCATCAACCCGGATTTGACCGGTGCGGAGCAGCTTTTCCAGCTGGCCGTGGCCAATCGCTGGATAATGCCGCTTAAACCAGCGGTCGAGCCGGACATCGGCCTCATCGGCCTGAACTTCAGTCGGCTCCGGCATTTTCTCTTTTCCTCACAGGGCGAAGGCGTTAGACCATAGGGACACATTGAGACACCCTTATAATCTTTGCACACAGACCATGACCAGCCCCATCTTTCCCCACCCGCATTTACTCGGAATCGCCGATTTACCAGCCGCAGCGCTGGAAACGCTTCTAACGCGGACGGCGCGCTTTGCCGACCACCCCGATGCTAGTGCCCTCCATCGCGGCAAAACGGTAGTCAATCTGTTCTACGAAAATTCTACCCGCACTCGCACTTCGTTTGAAATGGCGGCGAAAAAGCTGGGTGCGGAGGTCATCAATATCGATATCGCCACCTCCTCCGTGCAAAAGGGCGAGTCGCTCGCCGATACGGTGCGCACCATCAATGCGATGGGCGTGGACGCCATCATCATCCGGCACGAAACGAGCGGCGCAGCGGCAGAAGTCGCGCGCCTGGTGGATTGCGCCGTCATCAATGCCGGTGACGGCGCCAACGAACACCCAACGCAAGCATTACTCGATGCCTTCACCATGCAGCAGCGCAAGGGCAGCCTCGCCAATCTGACGGTCGCGCTGTGCGGCGATATTCGCCATAGCCGCGTGGCGCGTTCCAACTTGCATTTTCTCAGCAAGCTCGGTGCGAAGGTCCGCATCATAGCCCCAGAAGCGATGATGCCGGACGCGATGGATATGCCGCTGGTTGGGCGCTATAGCGACCTCACCACCGGAATCAAGGAAGTCGATGTGGTGATGATGCTGCGCATTCAGTTCGAGCGCATGGACTCGGCAGAGCAGCCTGACCTCGCGCGCTATCAAGCCGCCTATCGGCTGGATCACGCCAAGCTGGCCGCCGCGAAGCCGGACGTTATCGTCATGCATCCCGGGCCGCTCAACCGGATGGTAGAAATTACCGATGCGGTGGCGGATGACCCGCAACACAGCGTTATCCTGCAACAGGTGCGCAACGGCGTGAGCGCCCGCATGGCCGTGCTAGATCTATTGCTCACCAATTAAACGGCTTTTAGCCACATTGCTTCACGCCCTGCAATGCACCGTTGAACGGCACCACCATGCTGCCAAACAACACCTGGCCAACAGCAGCCCCACCTTCACGCAGTTCTAGCGTCGTAAATTTGATCGTGAGGGCTTGAGAATGGCAGGGGGCACCGGGCGTAGCCTCAGCACAGACGCTGCTTTGGCCAATGTTGATATCGTTGCCCAGCCTAAAATCCCGCACGCCTTTTTCCAAATCAGCATAGCCGCGTGACCAGATGGTCAGCTTGTAACTGACATCCGGTGCGAAGACCTGCATTTCCAGCGTGCGCCCATCCAGCGGTCCGCAGCCCCAACTTACTTTGGTGATATTGTCGGCCTGCGCTGCGACTGGAAGCACGACGAGCAGAGCCCCGATGAGCAGGCGCATGAACATCATCTTCTCCAACTTCAAGCTACGACCGTCATCGACTGCTTCAGCACCGCCACCCGCAAGGCGCTCGCCAAACCACCTTGGCGCTCGGCGTCAACTGTCATGACTAACTGCGCCAGCGTTTGGCCGCGTGCGGCGGCGATCTGTTCCAGCGCCGTCCAGAACTCCGGCTCCAGAGCCACGCTGGTATTATGCTGCGCTAGGCGCAAGGTGCGTTTTCTCAAAGCCATGAGGTCACCCGCAGCGTTGGCTGCCGCGCAGCGTGCCGCTGAACGGAAATGTTTGATAATTATCGGGTATGTCGAACTTCATCGTGCCGATAATATTTCCACCTTCATGCAATTCTGCTTTGGAGAATTGTGCGATAACATCGCTCGTGGTCTCGATGCATTTGCGTCCCGTACAAGAGAGCGGATAGCCGTTCCCCTTCATGTCAGTATTTCCATTGTGTGCCAAAGTGGTGGTCGGCACACCTTGTCGTAAGGCTTCCAGCCCCTGGCCCCAAATTGTGGCCTTAAGTAAGACGGGTGGTGCATCTGTCGCATCCGGTGGCGGCGGCATGCTGACCTCAATTTGCAGCGTCTGCCCATCCCACGGGGCACAGCCAAAGCTGATCTGATTTTGATTTTCGGCATTTGAAGGTGACGCTAATAAAAGCACCCCAAGAACCGACCATCGAATTTTAACCATGCTTAGCCACTCCCTTCAGCGTGTTGTCCTGGAGATGACGTTGGCAGCAAGCAGAAGCTTGGAAAAAATTGCAGGTCTTACTTGCACTGCGCCGGTGCGCTCGGCCAAGCACCTTGGAAATTAGCCGTATCGCCACCCGCACTCACCGTGCCGCTCACCAGGCCACCTGGTTG
>JAGOHT010000135.1 GCA_017996055.1 Alphaproteobacteria bacterium | reverse complement strand
GCGTATTGACCAGATCCGCATCAACCTCAAACCAGTTATTGTTGACCGGCGAAGTGATATAGAGTTCAACATTCTCCTTGCCGCCTTTGAGCGTGAAGGGGCCGAGCACAACGGGTTTGCCAAGTTCCGGCGCGGTGATGATGAACTTTTCTTGCACGACCGTTTCGTCGCGCGCGCCAGCCGTGAGGGTACATTGCCCCAAGATGAGCAACGCGAGAATGATGAGGAAGAGTTTGCCGTGACGGAGCAAGCCCCGGGCATATTTGTTGGGCTGGATGGCCCCGACGCCTTGCGGACGTGGAAAATCGCCGGTGACGGAAAAAGCTTTCTGGACGTCAGCGCTTTCTAGATAAACGCCATAGGACCAGCTGACCTCGTCCCTGGTTTGCTCCAGCGAGAGCATCGCGGGCGGCGCGGTATAGTCGGCGAGATAGGCGTGGTCGCCCACCTTCACCCGCCAATAAAATTCGCCCATGACATATGTTACGGTGGCATTGCAGGTGCTGAAGAGGCGGAAATTTTCTCGCTCATAAAACGCCATAGTGCCGAAGGGCTTTAGTGTGCGGCGGATGCTGTTGACAATGCTCCAATGCCCATCGGCCTCGACCAGAAAGCGAAAGCCCTGCCACGGGTTGAACAGCAGATATTCGCGCCAGCTATAAGCGCCGTCATAAGAAGCATTGATGGTGCTGCGCTCCATATAGCCGATGATTTCCCATTCGGTATCGAAGAGGGTGCCACGGCTGCCGAGCGGGAGGGGAACCTCGCGGGTGCGCTGCTGCGCCTTGCTGATGAGTTGCAGATTTTCATTTGCGACATCAATAACGCTACCGCAATGCTCACAGACGGCGGTGATGGAGAGTCCGGCGGCCCGAATGGCGATACTGCCGCTGCAATTCGGGCAGGTGAAGCTTTTGACTGCGCCTGGCATATGGCCGGGCAGATGCGAGACGACGCTAACCACTTTTGGCCTCGCCAGTCGTCGTGTCGGGGCGGCGCGGAGTTTTCCAGCCGGGCAGTTCGCGCAAATTTGCCAGTTTCAAATCATTGAAGGGCACATAGGCTCCTTCATAGAGTTCCGGAGGGTTGCCTTCGACACAGGTGATGCTGAGAAACCCACCATTTTCGCTGGTGAGGTCGATGACTAGCATTTCGGTGCCAACCGGCGTGATATCGGCCGGGAATTCGCCTTCATAGCCCAGCGGTTGCGCAGTTTTGAGATCGGTTACGGTATAGCCGACGCGGTCGATGGATAGGGGGGTGCCCAGTCGCAGATTACGCAGTGTTTCATCGCTGACGCCGTCCGGCTTAGGCGCGGCGCGGCTGATGGCCAGACTGCCCTGCGCCTCGGCGAGCCAGGCCTGCTCGCCGCTATCGAGCAGCATGAGCCACTCGTTCCAGCAGCCATCCGCCCAGCCGATTTTGGCGCGGCCGATGAGCACAAAGCCCATTTTGCCGAAGGTGCCAGTCGTGTTGATTTGTAGGGGGCTGATATCATCCGGCAGCACGGCCATTGTGCCGATCGACTCCACTGCATCGCCATGCCGCACGACAAGTGTACGACAATAGGGACAAATGGCGGTGACAGCGACCGCCGAGCGCAACGTCACCGTTGCGCCGCACGACGGGCAGGCATAGTCGGTCATTGGATGCGCTTAAGCAGCTCAGCCTTCTTGGCGTCGAAATCGGCCTGGGTAATCACCCCGCGCTTGGCCAAGTCGGCCAGACGCTCCAGCGCGGCGAAGGGGTCGTTGCTATCCCCGCCAGTGCCAACACTGCCCTGATTGAGCGCGCCGCCCATCACCTGCCCAAAGGCCATGCCCGCGCCCATGCCAGCACCGATGCCCGCGAGGCCGCCCGGATTGGCGGCGGCAATGCTGATGCTGTCCGCGGCCTGGAACTGCGTATAACGCCGCAAATCGCCAACCATTTGCATGGACGAGGCCTTGTCGAGATGCGCCTGCAGCTCCTCGGGCAGCGAGATGCTCTGAACAAAGAAGGTCTTCAGTTCGAGCCCGAACTCGGTGAATGCTGGGGCGACCGCTGCTTTCAGCATTTCCGAAAATTTCAGCTGGTTCGCCGCCATATCGAGGAAGGCGATATTGCTGCTGCCGAAGAAAGCGGCCATGGAGGTCAAAATCGTGGCGCGCAACTGGCCTTCGATATCGGCCACGGTATATTGCGGTGTTGTGCCGCTCAGTTTTTTCCAAAAGGGTTCGATATCTTTAATCTGATAGGAATAGATGCCGTTGGCGCGCAAGCGGACAACGCCGAACTCCTTGTCGCGGATAGTGATAGGCGTGGCGGTGCCCCATTTCTGATCGGTCTGCTCACGCAGGCTGAAGAAATAAACATCCGATTTAAAGGGGGACTCGAAGAGCTTGTCCCAGTTCTTCAGCGCGGTCATCACCGGCAAGCTCTGGGTGTTCAACTTATATTGGCCCGGCCCGAAAACGTCGGCGACTTTGCCTTCATTAATGAAAACAGCAGTCTGCGACTCGCGAACAGTCAGCGCCGCGCCATTCTGGATTTCCTCATCCTGCATGGGGAAGCGCCAGGCGAGAACGCCTGCGCCGTCTTCGGTCCACTGAATGACGTCGACAAACTGTTTCTTGATGAGGTTAAACAAGCCCATAGCCGCGCTCCGCCGCAAAAGATAAGACGCAGCACAATAACGGCTTTAGGGGGGGACGACAAGAATAACTGGAAAGGTGGGACGGCGCGGTTAAGCGCGGTTTTCCGCTGGTTTGGAGCGTTCGAAAAGGTAAGAGGGGTCGCGCCGCCAAGTGTCGAGCAGCTGCTGGGCGACGGCGGGGTTCAGGCGATCAAAGGCCAGCAGGGCATTATTAAGTTCGCGCGGGTGGACAATCTGCTCCCCGGCGCGCGCGCCGCGCGATAACAGGAAGAGCGAGACGAATTGCGGTTTTTCCATCGCCAGCGCGCGGCAGGCAACGGCCAGTGAGCGCCCGCCCATCTCCGTAACAATCAGGTCGGCGAGATTGAGCGGCAAGTTAATCAGTCGGCCAAGCATGATGGTGAAGAGGCGGAAATGGCCGAGGCGGAGAATTTGCACCAGATTCTTTGGCGCTTTGATGCCGCGCTCGAACAGCCAGTCCGCTACCTGCTGCATGACATGGTCTTCATTTTTGTCGAGCGCATAGCGGTTGAGCAGATCATCAATGGTCTGTTCCAGGGACTGCTCGACCTGGCCGACCGCGACGCCAAAGCGTTGCAGCGCCAGCCGCCGCATCTCTGGCGCGACCCACCAATAGAGTTGGGCGGCACTCTCCGTCGTCATTTCCTTGCGCTCAAAGAGTGGCTTGCACAGCGTATCTGCGAAGCGCGCGGCATTGACCATGGCACTCACCGCTTTTGGTGACAATTTCGCGCCGAGATTTTCTGCCAGAGTCTGCATCACGCCTATATCGCCGGTTACCACCAGGGCGTCGGCGAGGGCTTCGCCAATCATGGCGCGGGTGGCAATGGCGCGGGCATGATCGACGCCCTGGCTTACCACAAGCGTGACAAGATCGGAATCTGTCAGAACCGGCGAGCGCGACAGCACTGGTTGCGCCACTTCGATACGGTCGCTGGCTAGTGTGAGGGCCAGCTTACGCGGCAGCTTTGGCGAGGGGCCGAGTTTTTCCGCCAGCTGCTGGCGCACGACAAGTTGGGCATTATGGATGAGTTCGTCGACAATGTCGTTGAGCATCCCGTGCTCACGATTATTGAGATCGACATCGCGGTGGTCAAATAGGCTGACAAGCTCGGTAACCAGGTGCGTGCGACCGCTTTCGCTGTTATCGTGCGCGAGGGTTATCAGCCGGTTGATGGCCTCTTGTGGCATCATGTGGCTCATGGTCGCCAAAGCCGCTCCCTGGTAAGATTCGGTTAACCGAGTCATTGCGTCACCAGAACTAAACACGGAATCCTTAAGTTTTTATTCACGGGCCGCGTGACACAATAAAAAAACCGTAGAAGGACCATTGGCCGACCGCTTAGCGGGTAGAAAGTCAGCGGGAAGAGACAATGCAAATAACACCGCCGCCCAACCAACCTGTTCCAACGCCCGCGGCCGTCGCGCCGCAGCTTGTGCGGCAGGTCATTCATCAGCCCGCCGCCCCGACAATAACGCCGCGCGCGATTGATTCTGGTGCGCAAGGCCATAAGGGTAATGCAACGGGGCATTCGACTCAAAAAACCGCGGTGACCGTGCGTTCCCCGCTCAATCGCAATGGCGGGCGTGGCGCCAACCTCGACGTCCTCGTCTAAAGCAACCCTTCCTGTAAAAATCGCATCTGTCATAATGAGTAGAATATACTACAAATTTAAAACTAAATCATTGAAATATAAGTAAAAAAATCGTTAAAATACAATATTCTAAGACACAAAGAACTTACATGAAAATTGGTAACGCCCTGCGACATGTTGCCCCGTGTGGGCGCTAAGCACTTATGGATGCAACCATTTATTTCCCTTTAGACGGGAAGTGCTCTATCACACGCGGCATCCCTGTCTTACTCACGCATTGTTAATGACCACTCTTTCTTTTCCCATTCGTATCGGCACTCGCAACAGCAAACTGGCGCTGCGCCAGGCGGCGCTCTTGGAAGCGGCCTTGATTCGGGCTGAACCGACGCTGGCTGCGACGGGGTATATTGTCATTGTGCCGATGCAAAGCGCGGGGGACTGGAAGCCAGAGCAGCAGGAATGCAGTTTCGCGGCCATGGGCGGCAACAAAGGCCTGTTCGCTAAGGAATTGGAAGTCGCGTTGTTAGAGCGACGCATCGATATCGCCATTCATAGTGCTAAAGATTTAGAGACGGTGTTGGCGACGGGACTGACGCTTGCCTGCTTTCTGCCGCGCGACGATGTCCGCGATGCTTTCATCGCTCCGAACGTGACACACTGGCGGGAACTTCCTGCCGGTGCCAGGGTTGGCACCTCTAGCCTACGCCGTGCTGTGCAGGTTCTGGCTGATCGTCCTGATTTGGTCATTGCGCCGTTGCGCGGCAATGTCGATACGCGGCTGCGTAAATTGCGCGATGGGCAAGTTGATGCGACTTTGCTGGCACTGTGCGGCTTACAGCGGCTCGGTCTGGCGGATGACTGTTTTCATCCACTACCAACCGATGTCATGTTGCCCGCGGTGGCGCAGGGGGCGCTGGCGGTCGAGATGCGCGACGAGCCGGGCGCATTATATGATTTGCTGCGGCGGTTAAATTGCGGCGTGACCGAGCGTTGCGTGACGCTGGAGCGGATTTTCCTCCACCATCTCAACGGCTCCTGCCACACGCCGGTTGCGGCGCTGGCGACGCTCGCAGCGGGGCATCGGATCAATTTTACGGCGCTGGTGGCGCAGCCTGATGGTAGTAATCTGGTGCGGCGGAAGTTGCAGCTGGCAGATGCTGAGGCTGCGACGGGCGTTGCCTCGCTCGGCACTGAACTGCGCGCCTATTTGCCGCCTACCGCGGCCTGATGCGCGCTACAATCCTCATCACCCGACCGGAACCGGCGGCCAGTGCCTCATGCACAACATTGGCTTTGCGCGGCGTCGCCACAATTCTTGCACCCGTCCTGACGCTACAATCAAAGGCTTCGGCGCTGCCGGACTGCGCGACGGTGCGTGGCGTCATTTTCACCAGCGCCAACGCGGTGCTTCAGCTCCCCTATACGCAATTGCCGCGAGGTTGGGCAGCGTGGCCTTGTTTTTGTGTCGGCGCGGCCACTGCGACGGTGGCGGCACAGACTGGCTGGCAGAAGGCCATCAGCGCGGATAGTGATGGCGCTGCGCTTGCAGCGCTTTTGCTAGCGCAGCAACCCGGTAGACAGGTTTGGCTGCATCCTTGCGGGGTTGAGCGCCGCGCCGAGCCCGCCGCGACGCTGCACGCGCATGGCCATACGGTGCTGGACTGGGAAGTCTATGATACTGCAGCGGTGTCGGATTTGCCCGCCAAGGCTCTTGCG
>JAGOHT010000134.1 GCA_017996055.1 Alphaproteobacteria bacterium | reverse complement strand
GTACCAACCTTACCGGTGCTACCCGCCCCATCCGTCGTATAGAGCTTGTCCCAATTATGGCCGTCGGTATGCAGATGGGTTGAAAGGATGCCGCGATCCGTCTTGTTCCCCTTGCCTGAACCTGCTTGTAACACGACGGCTCCGGCACCATCACCAAACAACACGCAAGTGCCGCGGTCTTGCCAGTCGAGCAGTCTCGAAAAATTTTCCGCGCCGATCACCAAAGCGGTGCGCGCTTGCCCCAGGCGGATAAAATTATCAGCAATCGCTAACGCATAGACAAAACCAGAACACACGGCCTGCACATCTAAGGCAAAGCCCTGGTTCACACCGAGCGCCGCCTGCACCAGCGCGGCGGTTGCCGGAAAAGTTTTTTCCGGCGTTGTGGTTGCGACGATGATGGCATCTACAGCTTCTGGTTCAATACCGGCATGAGCGAGTGCATTCTGCGCTGCGCGGGTTGCCAGTACTGCCGTCGTTTCTCCTGCGTTGGCGATGTAGCGCTGGGCTATACCGGTGCGCTGCTTAATCCATTCGTCAGAAGTCTCGACAGATTTGGCTAGCTCATCATTGCTAACAGCACGTGCGGGTAGCGCATGCCCACACCCGACGATGAGCGAACGCCGAAGATCGCTCATGGATTGCTGCCCACGGCCGCCTCAACTTGCAGCATATCGGGCGCATCAGAGTCTTCGCTCGCTTCATAGTGGCGCGCCAACTCGGCCTTGATTTTGTCATTGAATTGTTGCGCCGCGAGGTCCGCCGCTACGGATATTGCGTTGGCGAAACCTTCGTGGTCGGTGCCACCGTGACTCTTCACGCAAACGCCTTCCAGCCCGATGAACATCGCACCGTTATAGCGACGCGGATCAATGCGGTGCTTCATGCGTGTCATCGCGCCGCGCGCCAGCAGATAGCCCATCTTGGCCATAAAAGACGACATAAAGGACTGACGCATGAAATACGCCATCAGTTTGGCCGTGCCTTCCAGTGTCTTCAGCGCGACATTGCCAGTAAAGCCATCCGCCACCACGACATCAACCGTACCTGCCGGAATATCATCGCCTTCGACAAAGCCGACAAAACGGCCAGGCAGTGGGCGGTCACGCAACTGGGCCGCAGCGGTGCGCAAATCCTCACGCCCCTTAACGTCTTCAACACCAACATTCAAGAGACCGATAGTCGGGTCAGGAATGCCCAGAACGGTGCGCGCGAATATCGCGCCCATCATAGCGAACTGGACCAGGTTTTCGGCATCGGTCTCAACATTCGCGCCGAGATCGAGCATCACGGTTTCACCAACGACGGTGGGCACAAACGAGGCCATGGCTGGACGGTCGATACCCGGTAATGTTCGCAGGACAAATTTTGCCATGGCGAGGAGCGCGCCGGTATTCCCGCCGGAAACCACACAGGTTGCATCGCCGCGCTGCACCGCGTTGATGGCAAGACGCATACTCGAATTGCGCCCCTGACGCAAAGCGATGGATGGCTTAATCTCGTTAGTGACGCGATCCGGCGTATGATAAAAAGTGCTGATTTTGGCAAGCTGCGGATATTGCGCCAACAGCGGCTTCACCAGCGCTTCATCGCCATATATCAGATAATCCAATTCCGGATGACGTTCCGCCGCCAGCGCAGCGCCCGCGATAACACTCCGTGGGGCGTGGTCGCCTCCCATCGCATCGAGGGCGATTACGGTGCGGTTAGCCATGAATGGCAGCGATTAAGCGGCAGACTTGGCAGCAGTAACTTCACGGCCATCATAATAGCCGCAAGCGCCACAGACGTGATGCGGACGCTTGCTCTCGCCACAGTTCGGGCACTCCTGATGCGCGGTGGCGGAAACGGCGTGGTGCGAACGACGCATGTCGCGCTTGGACGATGAGGTTCTCTTTTTCGGAACGGCCATGTTGGTAACCCGATGCTGCAAACAACAAAAACACCCATCGCTGCTGCAGCGGATGCGTGTGCGCTGTTTCTAGGCGAAAACCACAGGGAAAGGCAAGCAAAATTCGCGCTGGGGGCGAAAGGCAAACATCGCCATAACCTATTCTTTTTTATCGCTCTTTTCTTTAGTTTTCAGCAAGGTAGCAAGCCCAGCAAACGGTTTTTGCGTATCAGCGACAGGCGCAACAGTACGAGGCAATACTGGTTCGACCCCCGGCTGACGCGGGTAAGGGTCGAGCGCTAGCGCCAAATGTTGCACGACAAGTTCTCCCAAATCAATTGTGCCGTCAATGATAGGTTCCGGGATCTCCGCGAGCGGGTTTTCGATTTCTTCCGGTTCGCCCGTCATACTGAGGCGCTGGGGCGGCACAAAATGCCCTGCAACGATATCATGCAGCTTGGCGGATAACGGCGTTAACGAAACAACACATTCCTGCACCACATCAGCATCGAACGTGCCATCGGCCGTAAAAGAGACACCATCAGCGGCTCGCTCCACGGTCAGATTAGCGATCAAGCTATCAAGCTCCAATAACCCGAGACGCTTGGCAACGGCCACACGCTCAGCCGGTTCCGCCGTAATAGACATGCTATGACCGCCACGCGGTGCAATCTTCTCAACCTCCACAATCCGGCTGAATTCATTCACATGCGTTTTATCCGACATTTTTGTCCTCAAATTTCATCAAGGTTAGTTGACCACGCAGCAGATCATTGAGGCTTTGGCGTTCCAGGTCAGCAGCTACTACACGTGCATAACCAGCCATGCACTCTAACCGAGCGGGTTCTGACGGCACCGTGCCATAAAGATTCTTATCAAGCGCCGTCATCAGCGCAGCCTGTTGCTCTGTCGCGGGCAAGCAAAGTGCCGTATCATAGGAGGTGTAGCGCCCGAAAAAGGCTTCACCCATCGCCTTGACACGACGACTAATGCCCGTATCCCCTACCCCCATCTCGCGCAAATTGCGATCCATGTCGGCCGCCAGCAGGTCGAACAGCGCTTGCTGCATGGCATGCCCTTCCCGCCCATGACCACGCAACCGCCGCATCAGCAAAATTAGGTGCAGGGATAATAGATCAAAACGCCCATCAAGCGAATCAGGTACACCACCCGCCAGGTAAAAGATTGGCTGGCGGGCATGATCCGCAACCGTGCGGTAAAGCGCTCCAACTTCTTCAGCCTGCCAGGCCGGACGCAGCGCCATTTGCAAATTTTCCCAGACACGCTTAAGCAAGAGAGTATCCTTTTGGTTCCATGCCCTACTGAATACAGGTTTACGATGCGCTCTCAACTGCTTTTCGTGCTTTCCGTCATCATTCTGGCTGGTTGCAGCCCGACAATGGTGAATCGGGGCAATTTGCTCGACCCGGAGAAAGTCGCCAGCCTTAAACCAGGAGTCAGCAACCGTGATAGCGTGCTGAATACCCTAGGTACGCCCTCGGCCCGAGCCAGCTTTAACGATAACACCTGGTATTATATTGGGCGGCGAACGGAGCAATATTCCTTCCTTGACCCTGAAGTCACGGAACAACAGCTGTTGACCGTTGTTTTTGACGAGGATGGCATGATGCAGAAACTGGAGCAAACCGGCAAAGACAAGATTGCTTCAATCAATCCAGCCTCGGACGAGACCCAGACTTTCGGGCATGAAACGACCTGGCTGCAGGATTTGTTTGGCAATATCGGCCGCGCCGGAGTGCCTCTCGGTAAGAATCAGCGTTAAACTAGGCGGCACGCCGCAGAGCCAAGCGCTGCCAAATCGTCTCCAGCGCATTGGCTAACGCATCACAATCGGCTTCGCTGTGCGTTGGGTTAGGCGACAGCCGTAGTCGCTCCTGACCACGTGGCACGGTCGGATAGTTAATGGGCTGAACGTAAATAGCGTATTCGTCGCGAAGCGTATCAGTGACTTGCTGGCAAAGACGTGCATCGCCGACCAGCACTGGCACGATGTGACCGACTGCGCCAGACATGATAGGCACGCCCGCTTCGGCAAGGCGCGCGCGCAAGTAGGCAGCGCGTTCCTGCAAGGCAACACGCTCGGCACTGTTCTGTTTAAGATAACGCACACTGGCGAGGGCACCGGCGGCAATCACCGGAGGCATCGCTGTTGTGAAGATAAAGCCAGAAGCGTAACTGCGAATCACATCGATAACGTCGGCCGCTCCAGCAATATAGCCACCCACCAAGCCAAATGCTTTGCCCAATGTGCCTTCAATAATATCGATGCGGTGCATCACGCCATCACGTTCGGCGATGCCAGCCCCGCGCGCGCCATAGGCACCGACAGCATGAACCTCATCCAGATAGGTCAGCGCGCCATGTTGCGCGGCGAGGTCGCAGATTTCGGCAATCGGCGCGGTATCGCCATCCATCGAATAAAACGATTCAAAAGCCACGATTTTCGGCCGCGCGCGGTCGATGCCCTGCAGTAGCGAACGAAGATGATCAACATCATTATGGCGGAAAATCAGCTTCGGCGCACCACTCTGGCGGATGCCTTCAATCATTGAGGCATGGTTTCCGGCATCAGAAAGAATGACACAATCCGGCAGTAGTTTACCGAGTGTGCAGAGACTAGCCTGATTAGCCACATAGCCGGAGGTAAAAATCAGCGCCGCCGCTTTTTGATGCAGTCCCGCCAGCTCAGCTTCAAGCGCCACATGGAGCCGGTTGGTGCCGGAAATATTGCGGGTGCCCCCGGCCCCAGCCCCTTGGCTGACTAAAACCTCCTGCATCGCCGTGACGACCGCCGGATGTTGCCCCATCCCGAGATAATCATTGCTGCACCAAACGGTGACGCGGCGCGACCCCTGAGGCATATATTGCAGCGCTGTCGGGAACTGCCCGGCCAACCGCTCCAATGTGGCGAAGTGCCGATAACGGCCTTCGTTTCGTAGGTCAGTGAGCCGATCAGCAAAAAATCGCGTATAATCCATAGCCCCTTTATAATTTAACGTGGCGAACAGAACAATATCGAAGGATGGCGCACACTGCGCCCATTTGCCGCATTGGCAAGATCACCAAAGGCTCTTGGAAAGCCCTTGGCAGTTTTCCAGGCTTTTGTGTAAGGTCTTCGCCAGAATAGAGGAGATAGCCAAATGAGTTTTTTGCCCTATGACGACCGCGACGGCCAAATCTGGCTGGATGGCAAGCTGGTGCCTTGGCGTGAGGCGAAACTCCATGTACTGAGCCACGGACTGCACTATGCCAGCAGCGTCTTTGAGGGCGAACGCGCCTATGGCGGCAAGGTCTTTAAGCTGCGCGAGCATACCGAGCGCCTGGAACGATCGGCCAATATGCTCGATTTCAAGCTGCCCTATAGCCTTGACCAAATCGAAGAAGCGACCAAGACAGTCGTAAAGATCAATAATGTGCAGGATGGTTATGTCCGTCCTATAGCCTGGCGCGGCGCGGAGCAAATGGCTGTGACCGGTGCGGGCACTTCCATTCACGTTGCCATCGCGGCCTGGGTCTGGCCTGCCTATTTTGATACCAGCGGTAAAAATAAAGGCATCAAATTGGCGACCAGCACTTGGGCGCGTCCTTCGCCACAAACCGCGCCAACATCGGCCAAGGCTTCCGGCCTCTATATGATTGCAACCATGAGCAAGCATCAGGCTGAAGCCAAAGGCTATACCGATGCATTAATGCTGGACTATCGCGGGTTGGTTGCGGAATGCACCGGCGCGAATATATTCTTCGTTATTGAGGGGAAGCTTCACACCCCCACGCCGGACTGCATTCTGGACGGCATTACACGTCGCACAATTATCGACCTGGCACGGGAGCGGCAACTTCCGGTAATTGAACGGCAGATAAAGCCGGAAGAAATCAAAACCGCTCAGGAGGTGTTCATCTGCGGCACGGCGGTAGAAGTGACCCCCGTGACCACCATTGATGAAAAGCAATACAATGTCGGCCCCGTTACAGTAAGCCTTATGGCTGAATATGCCCGTTTTGTGCGCATCTAGTGCACGCACCTAACCGCGGCGGATTAGCCCTGCATTGATGAGTGAGCTGCTATTGTCGTAGCGCTTGCTGCCAGGATACATGAAGGTGAATTGCGGATTGCGCTGCAGGCGTTTGTTATAA